>JAKLHH010000939.1 GCA_022710245.1 Myxococcota bacterium | reverse complement strand
ACGACGAGGCCGGCGAGGAGGAGCCTGCGGCGGATCACGATGTACCTCGCTCCAAGCTGGTCAGCGGGGCGCGTCCGCCCCGCGAGCGGCGCGATGATAGCTCCCCGCCAGGGACTTGGCCACGACGCCCGGGACGCGGCGCACCGGTGAGCTCCGACGCAAACGGCCGAGCGACCCTCGCTTGGCGGCGCCCATGGCGGAGCGGGAGGCGCATGACCTCGTTGGGGGTCGTGGGTCGGGAGGCCTTCAAGGCGGTCACCACGATGATCTTGAGCAGGACATCCTCTTGCACTACATTCTGGTGCCGGTCTGTAATGGAGCTCTCCCTCTGGATCGCCGCCGCGGTTAACTCGCTCAAGCTCGCGTTGGGCAGCTGCGCGGTCGCCTGCCTGGTGGGGACCTTCACCAGCCTCGCCGCCTGGCGCAGCGGGCTCGCCGCCGGGCGCCTCCTGCCGATGCTCTGCCTCGCCGTGCCGCCCTACCTGCTCGTCCTCTGCGTGGGCGAGGTGACCGGCTACTTCTCGCCCTGGGTCGCGGCGATCAGCGTGCTCGGCCTGTGCAACGCGGCGTTCGTGCACGGGCCGATGGTGAGCTTCCTCGGTCGTCTCGGCGACGACCTCTACGAGGCGGCGCTGGTCGCCACCGGCAGCCGCGTCCGCGCGCTCCTCCACGTGCTGCGCCCGGCGCTCGCCGGCGCGCTGCCGATCGGGCTCTCCATCGTCGCCTGCGAGGCGCTCTCCGAGCTCGGGGTGAGCCGCTACTACGGCCTCCACACCTCGCTGGTGATGACCTTCACCTTCTGGAACGCCACCATCGCGGTGGAGCGCATCATCCGCGGCCTGGTCCTGATGGTGCTGACCGGGCTGCTCTTCGCCTTCCTGGGACGGCGCTCCCGCACGTTCCCGCTGCCGGCGCGCCGGCCGACGCCGCGGCCGCTCTTCGCGGCGCTCGCGCCGCTGCCCAGCCTGGCGCTCGTCGGCTTCTGCGCGGTGACCCTGCTGCGCTGGGCCTCCGGTAGCCGCGGCGTCGACGTGCGAGCGATCTTCTCCTCGCTGGGCAACAGCGGCGTCCTCGTCGGCTCGGTCGCGCTCGGGTGCACGCTCCTCGCGGTCCTGATGAGCGCCAAAGGCCCGTCGAACTGGCTCCTGCGCATCGGCCTCGTGCTCTACAGCATCCCGGCGCTGGTCTTCGCCGTCCTGCTCCTGCCGGTGACCGCGTACGCCCCGTCCCTGCTGGTGCTCATCGCGGCGCTCTTGATCCGCTTCTCCTGCCTGATGATCGTCAGCATGGACAGCGTCCTCGCCGCGCACGGCACGCTGCGCGAGGCGCTGCGCGCGCTGGCGCCGGGGCGGACGCGCCTGCCGCACCTCGTGCGGCTGTACGCGCCGGGGCTGGTGACCGGGCTCTGCCTCGTCTCGCTGGACGTGCTGCGCGAGCTGCCCCTGAGCATGGTGCTGCAGCCGCTCGACTTCACGACCCTGCCGATGCGTATCAGCTACCTGGCCAACACCGAGATGATCAGCGCGGTCGCTCCCGAGGCGCTGGTCCTCTTCGGCGTCAGCCTCGCCCTGACCGCGCTCCTGATGAAGGCCCAGCATGCTCTCTCTGCGTGAGCTCCGCACGCGGTCGCCCGCGATCGGCCCCGTCGACCTGCAGGTCGGCGAGCACACGGCCATCGTGGGCCCGAGCGGCGCTGGCAAGACGACCCTGTTCCGCGCGCTGCTCGGGCTGATCCGCTGCACGGGCAAGATCACGCTCTCCGGGCGCGAGGTCACCCGCGCTGGCAAGCACCTGTGCCTCGGGCCGGCTCGCGGGATGAGCATCGCCTGGCAGGACGGGCGCCTGCTGCCGCACCTGACCCTCGCGAAGAACGCCGCGCTCGGCTCGAGCCGCGAGGCGGCCGCGCCCTGGCTCGAGCTGCTGGGCATCGCGCCGCTCGCGAAGAAGCTGCCGCACGAGGTCTCGGGCGGAGAGGCGCAGCGCGCCAACCTCGCGCGAGCGCTCTCGAGCGGCTGTCCCCTGGTCCTGCTCGACGAGCCGTTCCACGGCGTCGATCTCCTCGCCATCCGCGGGATGCTCGCGCCGGTGATGGAGCGCCTCTCAAGGGAGGGCCGGCTGATCCTGATGATCACCCACGACCTGGCGACCAGCGTCGGGGTGTTCCGGCGGATGCTGGTGATGCGGGGCGGCCAGGTCGTCGAGCATGGCGACGCCGAGGCCCTCTACACCGAGCCCTCGAGCGAGTGGCTGGCGACGTTCCTGGGCGAGTGGACGCGGCTCTCCGGCGCCGACGCGCGTGTGCTGAGCGACGAGGGCGGGCCGGCGCTGGTGCGCCCGGAGTGGCTGGAGGCGCGTCCTGCGGGCGGAGCTCCGGGCAACGCCACCGTCGCCGAGGTGCTCTGGCGCGGCGCGACGCAGAGGTTGCAGGTCGGTCTCGACGGGCGCGAGGCCCCGCTCGCGGTGGACTGCGCGCCCCACCTTCGTCTCACGAAAGGAGAGCGGATCCATGTCGTCGTTCGCAAGGTCTCTCGTCCTGGTTGGCTGTAGCCTGACGCTGGGTCTGCCCGCGCTCGCGGCGCCGGAGCTGCGGGTGGTGTCCGATGACGAGGACTACCACCTGCGCCCCATCTTCGAGCAGTTCCAGAAGGAGACGGGGATCAAGGTGCGCGCGGCCTTCGTCGAGGAGGGCGACCTCGCCGCGCGCGTGCTGACCAACCGCGTCGAGGTCGACGTGCTCTTCACGCAGGACATGAGCCTCCTGGCCCAGCTCAAGGGCAAGGGCGTCACCGCGCCGATCGTCGGGAGCACGAAGCTCGCGGCGGTCCCGGCGCACTTGAAGGACAAGGCCGGGCACTTCGTCGGGCTCGCCTATCGGCCGCGGGCGATCATCTACAGCAAGGAGCGCCTGCAGCCCGGCAAGCTGACCGGCTACGCCGACCTCGTCAGCCCCAGGTTCAAGGGCCGCGTCTGCGCGCGCTCGCTCGACCACACGTACAACATCACCCTGCTCTCCGAGATGATCGTGGATCGGGGCGAGGCCAAGGCGGCGGAGTTCGCCCGCAAGCTCGCGGACAACCTCGCCATGAAGAGCGAGGGCAACGACCGCAAGCAGGCGCTCTTCATCAGCCAGAACAAGTGCGACCTCGCGCCCTTCAACACCTACTACTACACCCTGATGCGCCTGGACCGGGGGGACCTGCACGAGGCGGCGCTCAAGACCCGCATCCTCATGCCCGATCAGGCGGGCAAGGGCGCCTATGTGCTGGTCACTGGCGGCGGGGTCGCCAAGGGGGCCAAGAACATGAAGGAGGCGGCGCGGCTCCTCGACTTCATGCTGGGCACGTTCGGGCAGCGCTTCGTGGCCGAGAAGAATCACCAGTACCCGGTGATCTGGAAGGGCGACCTGCCGGCCACCTTCAACATGCTGGGCGAGGGCCAGCCGGGGATCAAGAACGGCGTGGCGAAGCTGAACTGGGTCGACTACGAGAAGATGGCCGCGGCGCGGGAGACGGCCGCCAAGATCCTCACCAGGGAGAAGGCGCGGACCGGGAAGTGATCATCCTGGCCACGATGTTCCTGTCTCCTCAGCGGGGCGCGCCAGCCCCACGAGCGGCGCGGTGATAGCTCCCCGCCAGGTACCTGCCCATGACGCCGAGGACGCGGAGGCCGTAGCGGAGCGGCGGGAGGTGCGAGACCTCGTCGGCGTAGCGGGTCGGGATCGGCACCTCGCCGACGCGGAGCCCGAGCGCGCGGGCGCTCGCGATCACCTCGAGGTCGAAGTCGAAGCTCTGGCTGAGCGCCGCGAAGGGGACGCGCTCGAGCGCGGCGCGGCCGTAGACGAGGTAGCCGCTGTGGTAGTCGCTGAGCCCGAGCCCGAGGACGCGGTTCTCCATCGCGGTCAGCGCCCGCCCGGCGAGGTACTTGTAGAGCGGCATGCCCCCCGAGAGGGCGGTCCCGGCGGCGAGGCGCGAGCC
>JAKLHH010000938.1 GCA_022710245.1 Myxococcota bacterium | reverse complement strand
GCTCCCGGGGGGGGGCGCGCCGCTCCCACCCCGCCCGGCGCCGGCAGCCGAGCTCCGGGGGGGCGTGCCGCTCCCACCCCGCCCGGCACGCGGCCTCAGTAGCCCGCTCGCATCCGCGCGTGCACGACGTCGCCGTCGCAGAGCCAGCGAGCCTCGTCAGCGATCGCGGAACGAGGGAGCCGCGCCTGCAGGCGCCGTCCTGGCCCGCCGCGCGTCACGACGATCGCGTCGAGGAAGGTCGGACGCACGCCACCGGCGGCGGCGAAGGCGGCGCGGAGGCTGACCGGACCGGGGAGCACGTGGCGCCCCGGCCGCGCGACCTCGCCGAGGACGATGATCGCCGCCGGGGCGGGCGGGCAGGCCGCGAGGGGCGGGCGGCGGGTCGGCGCGGGGGCGGAGGCACAGGCACAGGCGAGCGACAGCGCGAGCAGACCGCGGCGAGGCATGCTCCTCGGGTGCCGCGCCCGGGCGCTGCGTTCAGCGGCGCCGTCACGCCGGCCGCAGGTGATCCCCGCAGAGCGGCAGCAGCACCTCGTCCGTGAAGCGCTGCGACGGCGAGAAGCGGGTCACGCGCCGCGCGGCCAGATCGACCTCGACCTGCAGGGCCTCGCTGTGCTCGCCCCGCACCCAGTAGGCGGCCGGGCTCACCCGTGGCTCGGGGCCCTCCTCGAAGATCCCTCGCGCCATCAGCGCGAGCTGGGTCGCGGCGGGGATCATCGTGTGGTCGCGGATGACGTGCGCGATCACGGTCTGGCTGCGGGGCACGGCGAGGAGCACCCCCCAGCGAGGATCCGCCGCCAGGGTCCGCTCGGCGGCGAGCGCGAGCGTGCTGGTGATGTGCTCGTCGCCCGTCCAGGAGACCAGCGCCGCCCCCGAGGGCAGCGCGAGGTCCTCGCGCTGCACCGACAGCACGGCGAGCGTCCTATCGATCGCAGCGTTGAAGATCTTCGTCCGCTCCGCCGCCGGTCGCTGATCCCAGACGGGATCCTGCAGCCCGACGAGGCGCGAGCCCTGGTCGTAGAGCAA
This sequence comes from Myxococcota bacterium, assembly GCA_022710245.1. Next base: position 2,949 of record JAKLHH010000938.1, on the reverse strand, counting down.
GAGGGCGACGGTGTCCGGCAACAGCGTCAGGCAGGGGACCCCGTGGCGGGCGGCGCCGGCGTGCGCCGACTCCGGGTGCAGCCGCACCCGGACGCTCTGCGCGAGCTCGCCGCACCCGAGCGCCGCCGCCTGGATCGTCAGGCTGGTCAGCATCCGCTCGAGGAACGGCTGGATCCGCTCGGGCTCGTGCGCGGCCTTGCGCGCCAGGTCCGCGAGCTCGACCCGTGCCACCAGACCGTGCGCCGCCTCGATCAGCGCCTCGCTCTCCTCGCTCTCCTCGAGCCGCAGCGAGAGCCCGACGGCGGCGAGGGTGGCCTCGAGGGCCGCGCTCAGCCGGCCGGCTGTCTCGGCGCCGTGCTCCTCGCGGATCCAGGCTGGCAGGGTCGGCGCAGTCACGATCGCGTCCGGGGGGCGGGCTCGGCGGGGGCTGTCTCGGCGGACGCGTGGAGGCCCAGCGGATCGCGCCAGCTCGACGTCTGCAGGCCCCAGCCGTCGACGAGGAGCGGGGCGGCGGCTGTGCCCGCGGTCACGGTGTCGAGGCGCAGCCAGCGCATGCGGCCGGCGAGGTCGGGGGCCACGCCGCCGAGCCGCGCGAGGAGCTGCCCCAGGCGTCGCTCGCCGGTGATCCCGTCGCCGAGGAGGCGTCGCACGAGCCAGGCGGCCTGGGCCGCCGAGGGCGGGCAGGTGAGGGCGAGCGCCCCCGCCGTCGCCCCCTGGCGCGCGGCGATCAGCACCGGCGGCGCGTCCTCGGGCCAGAGGAGCGTGAGGTCGAGCGCGGCCGGCGCGGGGACGACGCGGCTCACCAGGACCCCGTCGAGGATCGGCGGCGGTCGTAGCTCGGCGCAGGCGTGGAGCACGTCGCGGAACGCCTGACGCGCGGCCGAGACGCTGCCCACGGGGAGGAGCAGGGCGCCGCGCCCGCGGCGCTCGCGCAGCGTGGGCCCCGTGGCCTTCACCGCCACCGGCAGGCCGAGCTCGCGGGCCGCGCGACCCGCCGCCGACGCGGAGAGGACGAGCCGCTCCTCGGCGGCGCGCACTCCGTAGCACCCGAGGAGCTGCTTGACGGCCACCTCGCCGAGCGCTGCGGGCCAGGCGTCGAGGAGCGCGCGGGCATGGCGGCTCGAGGCGGCTCGCCCCGGCGCCCCGGCGGCGGGCCGATCGAGGAGGCTCGCGAGGGCGCACAGCAGCTCCTCGCCCCCCGGGATCCAGCGCGGCCTCGCGGCCGGGGCGGCGACCGCGAACCCGTCGTCGCGGATCGCGACCAGGGCGTCCGGCTTCCCCCTCGCGGGGGGAGCCTGGAGCCGGCAGCGTGAGAGGGCGTCCTCGAGGAGCGCGGCCTCCTCGGCGCTCTCGCTGCTGGCGCGGATCACCCCGCTCCGCGGCGAGATCCCGCCCTCGAGGAGCGCCACCGCCGCGACCAGCTCCCCGGGCGTGCGCGTCACGGCGAGGCCGAGGCCGCGCGCGAGCGCGCTCGTCGAGGGCACCGGGCAGCCCTCCGGCGCGGGGACGCCCAGCAGCGGATCCGCGCTGCCGGTGACCAGGAGGAGCGCGTCGGGCGCCAGGCTGGCGAGCCCGATCAGCTCCGCCAGCGAGGGGGGGAGGTGCAGCGCTATGAGCAGGCGCGGCCGCGCCGGGAGCGCGCAGGCGAGGCCGGCGAGGGCGCACCAGCTCGTGCCGCCGCGCGGTCCGCTGCTCACCGCCGCGTCGATCGGTACGCCGCGCCGGGCAGCGGCGACGAGGACTCGCTCGGCGAGGACCGTCCCCTGGGTGAGGAGCAGCGTGCGCGGGCGGGCGCGGCCGCTCCCGGGAGGTGCGATCCGTGGCGAGATCTCGGCGCGGACCGTCCGCGACCAGAAGCCGCCGCGCGCGCCCAGGACGAGCGCGGTGGTCGCCCCGGAGGCGCGGCCGCCGGCGAGGAGCTGCGCGAGCGGAGCGCAGCGCCGCGAGCCAGCGCGTGCCCGACGCTGCCCCGACCGCGCGCGCGGCATCAGCGGAGCAGACCCGAGTTCTTCAGCTCGAGGAGGAGGGCGGCGGCGCCGCTCAGGCGCGCCGGCGTGCGGGCGGGGCAGGGCCGGACGCCGGCGTCGGGGAGGTCCGAGACGCGCGCGAAGCGCAACGTGGTGTCCTCCATGTCCATGACCTCGATCGCCGGAAGCGCGGTGCGCTCCTCGAGGACGCGCGCGGGTCCCTCCCGCACCGTGATCAGCGCCGGCAGCGGCACCTGCAGCGAGAGGATCTCCTCGTCGGAGAGGTGCTCGACCCGCAGCAGGCTGGTGCTGGCCGCCCCCTCGCTGCCCTCCGGGCGGGCCCCGATCACCGAGGAGACGTGGGCGATGCCGAGGAAGTGCGCGAGCGCCGGGCCGACGGCAGCGGAGCCCCAGTCGGCCGAGCGGTGGCCGGCGATGATGAGATCGAAGCCGATGCGGTAGATGCCCGCGGCGAGCATCGCGCAGAGGGTACGGAGGTCCGTGTCCTCGAGGCAGGTGTCCCAGATGCGGACCGCGCGCGGGACCCCGGCCTTGAGCGCGAGGTCCAGGCAGACGTCGTCCACCGGCGGGCCGGCGGTGACCGCGACCAGCTCGCCCCCGGCGGCCGTCAGCGAGAGCGCCGTGCGCAGCGCCGCCTCATCGCAAGGGCCCAGCCAGTCGAGCGTCTCGGCGCAGCTCGGGTCCTTGTGGGTCGCGCGCAGGAGGAGGACGATCTTCATCCGCCCCCCTCGAGCTCGGCCAGGAGCTCCTTCAGCGTCTGGTCCGCGTCGGCCTGGACCAGCTGCTGGGCGACCGCGCCGATCGGCGCGTCGGCGTCGGTGTTGACCGCGATGATCCGGGTGCCCGGGCCGAGCCGGGCCAGGTGGCGCTCGGAGCCGGAGACCCCGAAGGCCAGGTAGAGCTCGGCGGCGAGCAGCCCGCCCGCCTGCAGGTCCTCGTCGGCGAGCTGGCTGGCGCGCGC
>JAKLHH010000937.1 GCA_022710245.1 Myxococcota bacterium | reverse complement strand
AACTGTGCCGCGGAGACGATCTTCGGCTGGACGGCGGCCGAGGCCGTCGGCCAGCTGCTCCCCTTCGTCGGGCCGGAGGACCGCGTCGAGTTCGACGCGCTCCGGCGGATGGTCTGCGCGGGGCACGCGCTGAATGACAGGCAGCTCCTCCGTCGCCGGAAGGACGGGACCCGGATCGCGATCAGCGTCTCCAACGCGCCGCTGCACGACCAGGCGGGGCAGGTCGTCGGGATCATGTCGGTGGTCGTCGACGTCACCGCACGCCAGCGCGCGGAGGAGGCGCTGCGCGAGAGCGAGGCGAGGACCCGCGCGATGTACCGGCGGCTGCCCATCCCCACCTTCGTCTGGCAGCGCCAGGGCGACGACTTCGTGCTCGCGGACCTCAACGACGCGGCCATGGCGATCCGCGAGGGGGAGGTGGAGAGCGTGGGCAGGCCGCTCGCCGAGATCTATCGCGGCCTCGACGTCGCCGAGGTCCGCGCCGATCTGGAGCGCTGCCTCCGCGAGCAGGCGACCACCCGGCGGGAGCTCAGCTACTCCGACGGGAGCGGGCGGGTCCGGCGGCTGGTCCTGACCCACGGCGCGGTGACCCCGGACCTGGTCCTCGCCCACGTGGAGGACGTCACCGCGCAGCGCGCCACCGAGGAGCAGCTCCACCTCGCGCAGCGCCTGGAGGCGATCGGGCAGCTCGCCGGCGGGGTGGCGCACGACTTCAACAACATCCTGACGGTGATCGACAGCTACGCCGACCTGGTCCTCGAGGTGGTGCGCGACGCGGATCCGATCCAGGAGGACGTCCTCGAGATCCGGCGCGCCAGCCAGCGCGCGACCGCCCTCACGCGGCAGCTCCTCGCCTTCAGCCGCAAGCAGGTCCTGGAGCCGAAGGTCCTCTGCCTCAACGCGGTGGTCGGCGAGATCCAGAAGATGCTCGGCCGGCTCCTCGGCGAGCACATCGAGATCCATCTCCACCTCGCCGGGGATCTCGGCAACGTCCGCGCCGACCCGGGGCAGCTCGAGCAGGTGATCCTGAACCTGGCGGTCAACGGGCGCGACGCCATGCCGGACGGCGGCAGGCTCACCATCGAGACCTGCGACGCCGAGCTCGACGACCTCTACGCGGAGCAGCCCCCCCCCGCGGCGCCGGGCCGGTACGTGCTGCTCACGATCAGCGACACGGGCTGCGGCATGGACGCGGCGACGCAGGCGCGGATCTTCGAGCCCTTCTTCACCACCAAGGGGCAGGGGAAGGGGACCGGCCTCGGCCTCGCCACGGTCTACGGGATCGTCAAGCAGAGCGGGGGAAACATCTGGGTCTACAGCGAGCCAGGGCGAGGGTCGACCTTCAAGATCTACCTGCCGCGCGTGGACGCCCCGCTCGCGGAGCAGCGCCGGGAGGCCACGACGCGCGCCACCGGGAGCGAGACCGTGCTGCTGGTCGAGGACGAGGAGGCGCTGCGCAAGCTGGCGGCGCGGGTCCTCACCGGCGCGGGCTATCGCGTCCTCACGGCGGCGAACGGGGGCGAGGCGCTCCTCACCTGCGAGCAGCACCAGCGCCCCATCGAGCTCCTGCTCACGGACGTGGTGATGCCGCAGCTCGGCGGCAAGGGCCTCGCGCAGCGCCTGGCGAAGCTGCGCCCGGGGATGAAGGTGCTCTTCATGTCGGGGTACACCGACGACGCCATCGTCCACCAGGGCGTCCTCGAGGAGGGCACACGCTTCCTCCCCAAGCCCTTCACCGCCGCCGACCTCACCCGCAAGGTGCGCGAGGTGCTCGACGAGTAGCGAAGGGCTAGCATGCTAGCCCTTGCTCCCGCCGCCATCCTTGCCGGACCCGCCGCTGCAGGAGGTGCGGCAGGTGCCGCCGCCCAGCGCCGACTGCGAGGGGCAGCAGAGCGGCACCGAGGCGGGGCAGTCGCTGTTCAGGTGGCAGCGAAGCTTGGCCGACCGGTCACCACCCGTAGAGCCAGGCGATGACCTGCTCCGGGGGTTCGCTCGTGCGGGCGAGGGCGAGGGCGAGCTGCGCGCCGATCCGCGTCACCACCGGCGCGTCCGGTGGGAGCGCCTGCACCAGCTGCCGCAGCCGGAAGGTCCCCTCCCGCCGGCCGTGCTGGGCGATGGCCGCCACGGCCAGGCGGCGCGCCAGGCCCTCGCGCTCGCTGCCGAGGAGCAGCGCCCACAGGTCTGGCAGCGGGCAGTAGCGGCCGAGGAGCCCACCCAGCGCGCGCTGCGCCTCCTGGCGCACGTCGAGGGCGGGATCCTCGGCGGCGGCCACCAGGAGGTCGGAGGCGCGTCCGTCGCGGTGCGCGAGCTCGCCGAGCGCGGAGATGGCCAGCCGCCGCCGCTCCTCGCTCGGGCTCCTCGCCGCCCGTCCCAGCACCTCGAAGGCCGTGGCAGCGGCGCGGCCACGGACCTGACCGAGCGCGTGGAACGCCGCGACCCGCAGCGCTGGATCGCTCGAGAAGCTCGCGCGCCCGAGCAGCCGCGCGAGGGGCTCATCACCGCCGGCGGCGAGCTTCCCCACGCCTCGCAGCGCCACCTCTCGCACCGTCGGCTGCGGATCCCGCAGGGCCGCCTCGATCACAGGCAGCGCCTCCTTGGCCGGCAGCAGCGGCACCAGCGCCTCCACCGCGGCTGCCCGGACGCGACCGTCCGGGTGAGTGGCCGCGCGCCGCAGCGCTCCGGGCAGCTCCAGCGCCCCCGCGACCTGCACCGCGCCCACCGCGTCGTCGACGGCGGCGCGAGTGATCAGCGCCGCGAAGGGCTCCTCGAGGCGGGCCCGCTCCGGCTCCTCGCGCGAGATCCTCGCCGACGCGGCGACCGCCGCGCGCCGCACCCTGGGGTCGCTGTCGGCGAGCAGGCGCTGCAGCGCCCCGATGGCCGCGGCGGGCCGGTGCGCGGCGAGCTGCACCACGGGCGCCGACGCCGCGCGCACGGTGGCCTCCGGATCGTGGGTCAGCTTCTCCACCAGCTCGAAGAGGAAGGAGGCCGACGCGGGAGGGTGCTGTGCGATCGCCTCCAGCATGGCGCGCCTGAGCTCCGGGTCGGGGTCACGCAGATAGAGCTTCCCGAGGCGCAGGTACTGCGGCCCGCCCTCGCGGATCGCCAGCGCGCCCGCCTCGGCGCCAGCGCGTCGCACCTGGTGGTCCTTGTCCTTGGCGGCCTCGTCGGCGAGCCAGATCCGCAGCCGCAGGCTGGCGTCGGCCAGCGACTGGGCGCAGCGGAGAGCGCGCTGCCGCAGCGGGTGCCGCTTCAGCTTCCAGGCGACGCCGAGTATGGTGGTGGCCACGCGGTTCGACGAGATGCTGCCGTCGCAGACCATCTGCAGCGCCGCCTCCGCGAGGTCCGCGGGGCCCTGCTTCATCGCGCGCGCCGCCTCGAGCAGGCCAAGCTGGCCGACGCGCAGGAGCGAGCGCACCGCGGCGCCACGCACGCTCGCCTCGCGGTCGCGGACCAGGGCCTTGAGCAGGTTCAGCCGCTCGCGCGTGAGCGGTCCGCCGATCAGCCCGAGCCCCACGGCGGCCGCGCGCCGGAGCGCCGTCGCCTCCGCCCTCGGCAGCGTCGTCCGCGCGAGCTCCTTCAGGCGCGCCTCGGCGGCGTCGGGCTGCTCGAAGCGAGCCTGCAGGCTGATCGCGGCGGCGCGCACGAGCGGGCTCCGGTCCTGGGTGAGGCCGGCCAGGCTGCGCCGGACCTGCGCCGGCGCCAGCTGGTCCGCCAGGGAGGCCAGCCAGCGCAGCAGCAGCTCGCGCCGCGCCGGCGACTGGCCTCGGGCGAGGAGGCCCGCGAGGTGCCCGGCCACGCGCTTGCGGTCGCCGGTGAGGAGCCGCTGCAGGAGCGCGTCGAGCTCGGGGCGGGCGCCCGGGCTCCCGCTGCCCGTGAGCCCGAGCTCGAGGAGCGCGTCGAGGACGAGCAGCGGCTGCAGCTTCGCGATCCCCTCCAGCCGCGAGAGCGCCTCCTGCTGCACGCGCGCCTCGGGAT
>JAKLHH010000936.1 GCA_022710245.1 Myxococcota bacterium | reverse complement strand
GTCGACTCGTACCTCGACGCCGACACGCTCCTCTGGCTGCGCGAGACCGGGCAGCTCTCCTCGCGCTCGCGCCCCTGGGGCTTCAGACCCGGCGAGGGCGCGGGCTTCTGCCTCCTCGCCTCGCCGCGCTTCCTGGCCGGGCACCGGCGGCTGGCGAGCCTCGCCGAGCTCACGGCGGCGGCCACCGCGCGCGAGGAGCACCTGATCCGCACCGAGGACGTCTGCACGGGCCAGGGCCTCACCGAGGCCTGGAGGCGCGTCACCGACGGTGCGCCCCCGGTCTCTCAGGTGATCTGTGACCACAACGCCGAGCCCTATCGCGCCGACGAGCTGGGGTTCGCGCTGCTCCGCCTGCGCGAGCGGCTCGAGCGCCCCGACGCTGTCCTCGCGCCGGCGCAGTACTGGGGCGACGTGGGCGCGGCCTCGGGGCCGCTCTTCGTCTGCGTCGCGGTGGGCGCGGCGCTGCGGGGTGGCGCGCCGGGCCGCCTCTGCCTGATCTCGACCAGCTCCGAGGGCGGGGAGAGGAGCGCGCTGCTCCTCGACCTCCTGCCCGCGCTCCGCCTCGCGCAGGCGAGGGAGGAGGGCTCGCCGTGGCGGTGACCATCAACGTGAACGGGCTCTCGCTCGTGCACCGGGGGAGCGAGGCCACGGCCACCGCGACCTTGCCGGACGTCTGCAAGACCCCGGCGCCGCCCGCCGCGCCGGTGCCCACGCCCTACCCGAACGTGGCGCGCTCCGCGAGCCTGAGCAACGGGACGCGGCGCGTGCGGGTGGACGGCGGCAACCCGGCGGCGGTGGCGGGCTCGGAGCTCAGCGTCAGCACCGGCGACGAGGCCGGCACCGCCGGCGGGATCAAATCGTCGACGGTGAAGCTGGAGGCGACCTGGCTCACCTACTCGTTCAACGTGCGCTTCGAGGGGAGGAACGTCTGCCGGCTGACCGACAAGCTGCTGATGAACCACGGCAACACCGCCTGCCTCGGCGGCGTGGTGCAGCAGCCGGTGAAGGCCCGCGCGCCGCTGGCGGTGCAGAAGCAGCCGCAGCCGCAACCGACTGGGCCCTGGCGCTTTCACCTGCAGCCGAAGGACGCTCCGGGCGGAGAGAAGCTCGCGGTCATCTGCGACGCCGCGCCGGTGGGGCAGCGCTGCGAGGTGGAGGTGCGCCTGGCCAACGCTGGCCTGCTGCTGGCGCGCTTCAAGGGCGAGGTCCAGGCGGGCGGCAAAGCCCTGGTGCTGCGGGGCGTGCAGCGCGTCGGACCGGCGCCGACGCTTCCCAGCATCGAGGCGCGGCTCATCCCGGATCTGAAGAAGAAGCCGAGCAAGCACCTGTACCAGCGCAACCCGAGGTGGCTGCCGCCGCACTTCACCCTGACCTTCGACGACGGCTCCTCGCACCTTTTGGTGATCCCTCCCGGGCAGCGCGGGCTCGCGACGAACCCCTACTGCTATCCGATCGAGCTCCGGGTCAGCAGCGGCGGGCAGCAAGTCTACTCCTCGGCTCAGGCGCCGAGCGCCGTGGACTGCACGAACCTCCTCGCGCACGACTGCGCCGAGTGGGCCGAGTGCATGTACGAGAACCATCGGGAGCGGCTGGCGAAGTTCGGGATCGGGACTCACTTCGGGGCGAAGAGCCTGAAGCACGAGGCCCGGAAGGTAACCGTCACCGCGAAGCAGCTGGTCGAGCAGGACCTCGATAGCGCCAGCTGTATCGGCTACCTCCTGGCCGCGACGAGCCGGGGACACAAGGCGTTCGGTCTCGAGTCGCTCTGGAAGCTCGCGCGGCAGAGCTACCTGGTGGCCCACAAGAAGCAAGGAATCCGCCCGCTGTCGGGGGTGGGCCTCGTCAAGGGGCTGGTCGAGAAGGCCAAGTGGACGGCGCTCTACTGGGGGGTGATCTATGAAGCCATGCAGGGCCGCGACAACGAGGGCATGAGGCGGGCCCTTGCGCCCGAAAGAGCCCCGATCGTCGCTGAGCGGAAGCGGGTGACTGCAAGCCGGGCCTACTGTGGCATCCCCATCACCGAAGTGCTGAGTGAGGTGAACCCCGAATGGTCCGCGCAGAGGGCAGCCCTGGAGAAGCTACCCTACGCGTTGCTGTGCCTGGAAGGGGGTGATCACACGGCCATCATCGCCGGTGGCAACTTCTACGATGCAAACCAGGATGCGCCCGAGTTCTCCCCGCGCGTCTTCGGGAGTAATCGTGGGAGCCGGATACCGACGCTGTTTGGGTGGTTGGACCGCGAGACGAAGGGCCCCAAGATGCTGATCGCCGTGCCGCCCGGGGTCTGGCAGGGACTGCGAGGGAAATAATGAGAAGCGACCGATGGCGTGGCGCGGTGCCGAGTCTCCTGGCGCTGCTGATCGCGTGCGCGTGCTCTTTCTGGTCGTGCGAGCGGGTGGTCCGCTCGCAGCGTGAGGCACCACAGCCTCGGCGAGAGACCTCCCCACCGGTCGCGCCCGGAGTCTCGACCGCCTCCCGGCCGGCGCCCCCCCCGCTACGGCGCGCGCGTCTGGTGTTCCGTGACTGGATCTCGCGGCCCGAGGTCGATGAGATCTACTACCCTTACGGCCCCGAGCTCGAGTGGACCTCCTTCGGCGGCTCGCTGGCGCTTCGGGGCGAGGAGCTCTTCGTCTCTTCGCGCACGCAGCAGATCTGCGCCTACCGAAAGGGCGGCCGCGGCTGGAGAGAAGCGCGCTGCTACCCGCCCGAGGGCATGTCCTGGGGCCGCCGCGCCGGCCCCTTTGCCCTCTCCGGGGACCTGCTCGCGGTCGGTTCGTATGAGAGCGGTGGCATCGAGGCCGCGATCTTCCGGATCACGCCGCAGGGATTGGTGCGTGAGGCTGCGTTTGAACTGGGCGGAATGGCGGACAACGTCGCCTGGGCAGGAGAGGCGCTTGCCGTGGCCGCACTAGATGTTCGCCTCTATCGCCGGGGGAGCGGCGCCTGGCACCTTGCTCAGACCCTGCCGTATCCACCCGACGCGCACATCGGCAAAGGAAGGGGCGTGGTGCATGATCAGGGGCTGCTAGCCGTCGCATCAGTGAGAGGGTCGACGCCGGTCGTCGATCTCTACGCGGAGCGCGGGACCCGATGGGTGGAGGTGAAGCGTCTCCCCGGCTTGTTCCGACCGGTGATGGCGAACGGCTGGCTCGCTGCGGGCAACAACAAAGGCATCGCGCTGTACGAGCACACGCGGGAAGAGGACTGGGTGCTGCGGCAGACCGTCCAGGGCAGCCGCCCCTGGGCCATGGGCGATGACTGGCTGGTCGTGGACAAGGAGTATCGCCGCTCGCTGATGCTCTACGGCCGCCAGGAGAAGGGCTGGGCGCTGCTGAGCGAGGTCGTGATCCCGGTGCCGCCCCTCGCGCTCCGGACCTATGGCAAGGTGGGGAGCGTGAACCGGCAGCTTGCCGCGGTGAGCGATGGCCGCTGGGTCTACGTGAGCGTCGTCTCCGGGTTCGAGCTCGACGCGCGATGTCCCGTGCCCTCGGCGAAGCGTGCGGCCAGCGCCGTCGCCGTCTACGAGATCGTCCGCTCGGACGGGGGCCAGGGCACGCAGGAGCCCGGCGCGCGGTGATAGCACCAAGTCCGATGCGGATGCTGATCGCGGTGCCATCCTGAACGGCCGCGAGGAAGAGCCGCGTGTGGTCCGCCGTGAAGGCCTGATCGAGGAGGGTCGCGAGCTCCGCGGTGCGGGCGGCGGCGGGCGCCTCGAAGGTGAGGTGCGCTCGGTCGGCGGCACGCGCCCAGAGCTTGCGCGTGAGCCGGTCGTCACGCGCCTCCCGCGCGGGCAGCGGACCCTCGAGGACAAGGTTCCCGTCAAGGGTGACCTGCCCGCTGGCCTCGTCGACGTAGAGGAACGGGCCTCTCGGGATCAGGTCGGGCCCTGCCGGTTCGGCAGCGCGGTGCCCGCCGATGAGGACCCCGCTCCCGGTCCACTGCTCCATCAGCGCCATCAGCAGCGCCAGCGCGACG
>JAKLHH010000935.1 GCA_022710245.1 Myxococcota bacterium | reverse complement strand
CGTCGAGGTGCGCGTAGAGCCGGCGGTAGTGCAGCGCGAGCTTCTGCTCGTAGGACTTCAGCACCTCGCGGTTCTTCATCAGCTCCGCGTTCAGCCCCGCGAAGCGCTCGGAGCGCTGCTGCTCGAGCTCCGCGAGGCTGCGCTCCAGCTCGGCGATCTGGAACTCGATCTCCCGCACCGCCTCCTCGCCAGCCTGACGGTCGCGGGCGTCGGACTTGGCCAGGTTGAGATCGATGATCGCGTAGCGCAGGGTCGACTCACGCTCACGCAGCTCGCGGCGGATGTCCTCGAACCGGTTCTCCGTGACCGCCGCCTGGGCCGCCACCGTGCCCGCCTCCTCCTTGCTCTCACCCAGCGCCTTGAGCTCGAGCGCCATCTTCTCGCTGGCTGTGCCCTGCCCCACTGCCAGCTCGCCCAGCTGCACCATCGTGTCATAGAAGAGCTGGCGCACTCGCGCCGGCGACTCGGGCAGCGGCTCCTCGACCTCCTCCAGCTCCGGCGGGAGCTTCCAGCGGCCGGTGAGCTCCTCCTCGCCCCCATGCAGCGGCTTCGGCGCCAGGGCCTGCAGCTCGCGGCTCACCTCATCCATCGACTTGAAGCGATCCGCGGGGTTCTTCTCGAGGCAGCGCAGGATGATGGCGTCCAGCTCCGGCGGCACCTCGTGCGCGCCGATGCGACGCGACGGCGGCACCACCTCGCGTGCCCGGTGCCCCGCCAGGACCTCGTCGGGCTCTCCGACGAAGGGCGGCTCGCCCGCGAGCATGCGATAGGCCACCGCCCCGAACGCGTAGATGTCCGCGCGGCCGTCGACGCGCCCGTCGCTGATCTGCTCCGGGGAGAGGTAGTCGAAGCTCGAGTAGATGCGCAGGTGACCGAGCGGGTCCTCGGCGGTCGGGGTGTCAGCGAGCGCCATCGAGAGCGTGAAGTCGTGGAGGCGCAGCATCTCACGGCCGTCTGCCTGGCCGACCAGGATGATGTTGTTCGGCTTCACGTCGCCGTGCACCACCCTCAGCTTGTGCGCGGCCTCCAGCGCGTCGGCGAGCTGGACCAGCGCCGGGATCGCGCGCTCGAGGGGGAACCGCCCGTCCTGGGTGAGCGCCTTGGTCAGCTGCGTGCCGCGGACGAACTCCATCACCAGGAAGAAGCGCCCGTCCTCCAGCTGACCGAAGTCGATCAGCGAGACGATGTTCGGGTGCTCGACGGTGCTGGCCTCGCGGATCATCCGGCGCAGCCGCCGCTGGACGTTCTCGTCCTGGGTCAGGCCGGGGGCCAGCACCTTGACCGCGAAGCGCCGCGCCAGGACCTGGTGCACCCCGGCGTAGACCATCCCGAGCCGGCCACGGCCGATGCGCTTGGCCACGGTGAGTCGGTCGCTCACCTTGGTGTTGAGGACCTCGTTCGGGGCACGCTGGGGCGTCGGTGCTTCGTTCATCGCTTCCGTTGCGCGCCGACGGCCGTCAGCGTCTCGCGGCGCCAGCGGTTCTGGGCACGTCTCCTGGTGAGTCGTCGCCGACTTTAGCCGAGGGAGGCCCGGGAAGCAACCACCGGATCTCGCGCCTGGCCTCCGCTGCGTTGACAGCGCCGCCAGACGCAAGCTATACCGGGATCGCTACCCTGTGGTCGGTGTGTGTTGCATCTCTCCGACGGCGCTGGCCGTCGCGGAGCGGCCCTCACGGAGGTGAGCAGCGTGCCGGTTGAGATCAAGCGCACCGATCGCGAGGCGGACTCGCTGCTCCTCCTCCGCGGCAACCTCGACGCGGCGGCGGCCGTCGCCCTGCTCAAGACCGCGGGACCGCTGCTGCGCAAGGGGCGCTCGGTCACCCTCGACCTCACCCAGGTGATCTCCGCCGACAGCGCGGGCGTCGCGGCGCTCGCCGAGAGCTACTCGCTCGCCGGCGCCAACGGCGGGCGCATCGTCGTCCACGGCGCCAACGACCAGGTGCGGGACGCGCTCCAGCGCACCCCGGTGGTGAAGCCGAAGCCGCCCGAACCCACCACCGGCTTCTTCGAGCGGTTCGGCGGGAGCGTGCTGAAGGTCTGGCAAGGCGCCCTCGGCTTCCTGCAGCTCCTCGCGGACACCGCCTACTGGGGCCTGGTCGCGCCGTTCCGGCGCCAGTTCCCGCCCCCCGGCGCCACCACGGTGCAGGCCCTGCGCATCGGGGTCGACGCGCTCCCCATCGTCTGCCTGACCTCGTTCCTGCTCGGCCTGATCATGGCCTTCCAGTCCGCCTACCAGCTGCGCCAGTTCGGCGCCAACATCTACGTCGCCACCCTGGTCGGCCTCTCCATGGTCCGCGAGCTAGGCCCGCTGATGAGCGCGATCCTCGTCGCCGGCCGCAGCGGCTCCGCGATCGCCGCCGAGCTCGGCACGATGACGGTCGGCGAGGAGATCGACGCGCTCCGTACCATGGGGATCAACGAGGTGCGCTTCCTCGTGGTGCCGCGGGTCTACGCGATCACGATGACGCAGCCCTCGATCACGCTCTTCGCCAACGCGGTGGGCATCTTCGGCGGCTTCCTGATCGGCACGCTCCACCTCGATCTCAGCGCCAGCGTCTACCTCCGCCAGACGATCAGCGCGCTCAGCCTCGACGACCTCTTCACCGGGCTCGCGAAGAGCGTCGTCTTCGCCTGGATCATCGCGCTGACCGGCTGCCACTGCGGGCTGCGCATCACCGGCGGCGCCGAGGGCGTCGGCCGCGCGACCACCACCTCGGTGGTCGCCAGCATCTTCGCGATCATCGTGGCCGACAGCGTCTTCACCACCCTCTCGACGGTGCTGGGATGACGGGGCGAGTGGCGACGCCGATCGACGCGAGCCTGCCCGGCGGCGGCACGCGCGAGGTCGTGGTCGAGGTGACCCACCTCACGGCGGGCTACGGCGACCGCGTGATCCTCACCGACGTCTCCTTCGACGTCCGCCGCGGCGAGATCCTGGCGCTCATCGGCGGCAGCGGCTGCGGCAAGTCCACCGTGATCCGGACGCTGGTCGGGCTCCTCGAGCCGCTCGGCGGCGAGGTGCGCGTCTTCGGCCAGAACCCGGCGACGCTCGAGGACCAGGAGAAGATCCTCTTCCTCCGGCGCATCGGGCTCCTCTACCAGAACGGCGCGCTCCTCGGCTCCATGACCGTCGGCGACAACGTCGCCCTGCCCTTCCGCGAGCACACCTCGCTGCCCGACGCGGTGATCAACCGCATCGTGGAGCAGAAGCTGGCCATGGTGGGGCTGCCGCACGCGGCCAGGCTCCTGCCCTCCCAGCTCTCCGGCGGCATGCGCAAGCGCGCGTCGCTGAGCCGGGCGATGGCGATGGACCCCGATCTGCTCCTCTGCGACGAGCCCTCCGCCGGCCTCGACCCCATCGTCGCTGCCGGCATCGACATGATCCTGCGCCACCTGCAGCGCAGCCTCGGCACCACCATGCTGGTCGTGACCCACGAGCTCGCCTCCATCGCGCTGATCGCCGACCGGGTCGTGATGCTCGACTCCGGGAAGGTGCTCGCGATCGGCACCGTCCCCGAGCTCCGCGCCAGCGACAACCCCAAGGTCAGGGACTTCTTCGCCCGCCAGCCGCCCGACGAGGGCCCGCGGGGCGAGCAGACCCTGCTGGAAGCACTCGAGGCCGACCGATGAGCACGCGCGCACAGAAGATCAGGCTCGGCGTCTTCATGCTCCTCGCCACGCTGCTGTTCTTTGGCGCGGTGGTGGTCCTCGCCGGGCTCAAGCTGTGGAACCCGAAGGACTACTTCTACGTGCGCTTCACCGAGTCGATCAGCGGCCTGGAGCCGGGGTCGGCGGTGAAGATGAAGGGCGTGCGCGTCGGCGCGGTGGAGAAGATCGCCATCGGCAGCGACGTGGAGAGCGTGGTGGTGACGCTGGCCCTGCAGACGGGCACGCCCATCCCCGTCGACACCCGCGCGGTGATGACCTCGCTCGGCATCACCGGGCTGAAGTTCATCGAGCTCACGGGCGGCTCCAAGCGCGCCAAGCGGATC
>JAKLHH010000934.1 GCA_022710245.1 Myxococcota bacterium | reverse complement strand
GGCCGCGGCCCAGCTGGTGCCGGCCCCGGTCCCTCCGGCGGCGACGAAGAAGACCGGCCCCGTTCGCGGCGTGCCGTCGTCATTGGCGCAGGGGTCGATCACGGGGCCGGGCGGCTTACCCAGATCGCCCTTGGGGAGATCGCTCTTGGAGAGATCGCTCCTGCGCAGATCGGCGTGCCCGTCGACGGTCCTCTCGGGGTGGGCGTCGAGGGCCATGGGCAGGTCGGCCGCGAGCTCCCGGCTGCCCAGGTCACGCCGAGCGTCCACTGCGCCGCGTTCCGTGCGGCTGGCCGCTTCCTCACAGCCGAGGCCACCGAGGAGCAGCAACGACGAGAGAAGTCCCACCGCACCTCGAGCTCCGACGCCCAGCGCTCTGATCGTCATGCTGACTCCCTTCAAGAGTTGTCCGCCTGGCGGCCGACGAGCAGCGGCCGCCCTGGCATCACGCCCTCCTCGCGCCGCTGGGCGGTGAGCCCGGCCCCCGCCAGCGCGCCGAGCAGCTCGCCGTCGGTGTGCAGCCCGAGCAGGTGCTGCTCGCTGCGGTGCTCGACGCCGCTCGCGCGGCCCACCAGGTACTCGAAGGTGAGGTGCGCGAGGCGCCCCTCGAGCCGCGCGTGGGTGACGCGCGTGACGGCGAGCCCCGCTGCCTCCACCGCGCGCGCCGTGACGCGGCCGTCGACGATGGCGCCCGGGCCGAGGAAGGGCTCGACCAGCAGCAGGCCGCCCGGGGCCAGGTGCCGAGCCAGGCAGCGCGCCGCCCGCGCCAGCGCCTCGGGGCTCGCGGCGTAGGCGATGGAGCCGAAGAGGCAGGTCACCACGTCGTAGCGACGGTCGAGCGCGAAGTCGGTGAGGTCCGCGCGGACGAAGCGCCCCGCCGGGTGCTTGGCGGCCGCGACGGCGAGGAGGCCCTCGTCGAGGTCGAGGCCGTCCACCGCCAGCCCGAGCCTGGCGAGCTGCAGGGCGTGCTCGCCCGTGCCGCAGGCGACGTCGAGGACGCTGGCCGCCGCCGGGTGGAGCGCGCGGATCAGCGCGGCCAGGCGGCGCGCCTCGTCGGCGTAGTCCTTCAGCTGCCGGTAGATGACGTCGTAGAGCTCGGCCGACCGCGAGTACATCGCTACTTGCCCCCGGTGAGGCTCGCCGAGTCGCCGCGTCCCTCGATCACGTCCACCACGCGCTGGCCGAAGAGCGGCGCCACGCGGCGAGCGAACGTCTCGTTCGGGTGAGAGTCGCTGGCGCTCGCGGCGTGCTCGGGCTTGAGGTAGAGCCCGCCCTCGGTCTCCAGCTGGTAGAAGTCCCAGAGGTAGAGGTTGTCGCCCTTCTCGTCCCAGCTCCGGCGCACCCAGTCGAAGAACTCCTTCGTGCGCTTCGCCTGCCCGGCGCTCAGCTGGCTCTTCACGTTGACGGCGCCGGTCCAGACGAGGAACTTCGTCTTCGGGAACTGGCGGAGCTTCTTCTTCAGCGCCAGGTACTGCGCCTTGTAGTTGGCCAGCGTCTTCTCCTCGGAGGCCTCATCGCCGCGCCCGGAGCCCTCCTCGATGCTGGAGACCGGGAAGCAGTGCTTGAAGACGATCACGTCGTACTTCTTCGTCAGGAGCTCCAGGGTCGGCTCCTCCTTGAAGGGTGAGGCGCCGGCGTGCTTCACCCAGAGGTTCCAGTAGTCGTAAGGGTAGTTGTTCCAGCCGTAGGGCGAGTTCTTGGGGAACTCCTGCTCGCTGATCTCGTAGCGCGTCTTGCGCGCCGCGTTCTGGCGCTGGAACCAGTCGGCGACGCCGCCCTTCCAGATGACGCCGCCCGTGCTGTGGTGGAGGAAGAGGATCTTCGCCGCGCCCCCCGCGCGCGCGCTGGAGACGCCGGCCGCGCCGCTGCCGAGGACGAGCCCGGCCGCGACCGCGGCCGAAAGAGCCAGCCTGTGCATGTCTCACCGTCCTTCCCGGGTCAGCTCGCCGACGGCCGATGACAGCAGAGATCAGCGCGGGGCGCAACCAGGGCCGGCTCCGGTTGTGGTAGCCTCGAGCGGGTTGCAGGAGAGCGGACCGATGTCTCCCGAGCAGCAGCCCGGGCGCCCGCGGCAGCGCCCCGGCGAGGAGCCCGGGGCCCCGCGGCGGCCCGCCGGCGACGAGCCCGGGCCCTGGCGGCAGCGCCCAGGCGAGGAGCCCGGGGCTCCGCGGCAGCGCCCAGGCGAGGAGCCCGACGCGCGGCGCCAGGAGTGGCTCTGGCGCTGGTTCCTCCACCGCGACCTCGGCCGCCCCGCGCCGGGCTGGCTGGTCGTGGCGGCGGTGCTCGGGGTGCTCGCGACCGTCGTCGTCTACTGGCTGCGCGGGCGTTGACGCGCGCCGGCCGAAGTGACGTCCACGTCATTCTTGGGGCTTGATCCGCCCGCGCGGCGCGGCGACAATGTGACGGGAGCGTAACTTTGAGGCCGCGATGACCCGCCACCGCCTGCCCGAGGAGCGCATCGCCGAGATCCTCGACGTGGCCGCCGCCGTGATCGACGCGGTCGGCTACCAGCGCCTGACCATGGAGGCGGTCGCCGCCCGCACCGAGCTCTCCAAGGGCGGCGTCTACCGCTTCTACCCGAACAAGCGCGAGGTCGCGCTGGCGCTCTTCCGCAAGGTCTACCTCGGCATCCTGGAGTTCGACGTGGAGGAGGCGATCGGCTGGGGGCTCCCCGCGCGGGAGACGCTCTTCCGGCTCCTCTTCGGCCGCTTCGGCAGCGCCCGCGACCGGCGCGACCGCCGGGTCTGGGTGCAACTCGTCCCCGAGACACTGCGCGACGCCGGCTTCCGCCGCGAGCGGCGGCGGCTGCAGCAGCTCGCGCGCGACCGCTTCCGCGCGCTGATCCAGGGCCTCCTCGCCCGCGACGGGCTGCGCCTCGGCGGGGAGCTCGAGGCGCGGCTCGAGGTCGCGCTGGCGATGGGGGTGGCGCTGATGGAGGGGCTGACGCTGCAGGACGAGGGCGCCGGCGCCCGCGCCGAGCAGTCGCTGCTCCTCGGACGCTTCCTCGACGTGATGATGGCCTACGCCCTCGAGCGCTCCACCGTGGAGGTCCTCGATGAGAAGCCCGCTGCCCGCGCGGCCCGCGGCCGCTGACGTTCGCGCCCGGCCCCGAGGCGCGAGGGTGCTCGCGAGGTGGCTCGCGGCCGTCGTCGTCGTCCTCCTCCTCGGCGCGGCCGGCTGCCAGCGCGCGCGCAGCGCCGGGCCGGCCCCCGGCGAGCGCCCGACCGCGGTCCGCGTGGTGGTCACCGCCGTCGAGGAGGTCGCCGAGCACCGCCGGCTGAGCGGGGACGTGACGCCCTGGGAGGTGCTGCCGCTCTCCTTCAAGGTCGGCGGCCGCGTGGCGCGCCTCTTCGTCGAGGAGGGGGACCAGGTCAAGGCGGGGCAGCTGGTCGCGGTCCTCGACTCGCGCGACTACAAGCTGGTCCACCAGCTCGCCGAGACGCAGGTGACCGCCCTCGAGCCGCACCTCGGCCGCGCCGAGAAGCTGCGCGCCGAGGCCGCGCTGCCCCAGGCGCAGCTCGACGAGCTGAAGAGCAAGATGAGCGCGGCGCGCATCCAGCAGCAGCAGGCGCGCGCGCAGCTCTCCTACTCGGCGCTGCACGCCCCCATGGCGGGCGTGGTGCTGCAGAAGCGCGTGGCCAGCGGCGACCTCGTCGACCCCACGCGGCCGGTCGTCGTGATCGCCGACCTCCGGCGCGTGAAGGTGGTGCTGCCGGTGCCGCAGGGCGACCTCGGCCACTTCCGCAAGGACCTCCCCGTCGAGCTCGTGCTGCCCGGCCTCGAGCGACGGCTCCGCGGGGTGGTGCACCAGCTCGGCTTCGCCGCCGATCCGAAGACGCGCACCTTCCCGGTCACCCTCTCGGTGCCGAACCCGGACCTCGCGCTCCGCGCCGGCATGGTGGTCGAGGCGCAGCTCGTGGTGGCGCGCCACCGCGGCCTCCTGCTCCCGCTCGACGCCATCAGCCGCGACGTGGTCGGCGGCCCGCGCGTGCTCG
>JAKLHH010000933.1 GCA_022710245.1 Myxococcota bacterium | reverse complement strand
GGCATGCTTCTTCATGGGGACGACCTCCAGTGTGTTTTGACCCCCAAGTCGAAATTCGAGGCGTCCCCAACTTCTTTCGTCAAGCATTCTTCTCTTCTACCACTGACTCCCGCGGCGCCCCACGCGCTGCCTCCGCGTGCTTGCTGCGCATTCCCAGCGAATCGGTAACTCACCCGCCGGCATCCCCAGGCTCGACGGGACCTGGCCGTTCGAGCGGAGTTAGGGAGGGGCAGCGTCGGGGCCAAGGACCGGGCAGCGCCAGGGGTCCGATGGGAGGCGGCCGCGTCGAGAGCGGCCGCGACCGTGGTAGAGTTGGACCTCCTCACCGCCGGAGACGACGCATGCGTAGACGCCCGATCCTCTCGCTCCTCCTCCTCCTCGTGGTGCTCCCCGCCCCGGCGAGCGCCGCCCCGGCGAAGCCGGACCCCGCCATCGCGCGCGCGGGCACGGAGCTCGCGGTGGATCTCTACCGCAAGCTCGGCGCCACCCCGGGCAACCTCTTCTTCTCGCCCTCGAGCATCTACACCGCGCTCGCCATGGTCACCTCCGGGGCTCGCGGCCAGACGGCGCGCCAGCTCGAGCGCGCGCTGCGCCTGAAGCTCGCGGGCAGCGGCCTCCGCGAGCAGCGGGCCTCGCTGGAGGCCGCGAACGGCGCCGGCGTGCAGCTGAGCATCGCCAACGCGCTCTGGGGCCAGCGGGGCCACTCGTTCCTCCCCGCCTTCCTCGAGGAGCTGAAGACCAACTTCCACTCGCCGCTCGAGAGCGTGGACTTCCGCACCAGCGCCGAGAAGGCGCGGGTGTCGATCAACCGCTGGGTCGAGAAGGTGACCAGGGAGCGGATCAAGGACCTGCTCCCGCCGCGCCTGCTGAGCGAGCTGACGCGCCTCGTGCTGGTGAGCGCGATCTACTTCAAGGGCTCGTGGGCCAGCCCCTTCGACAAGGCCTTCACGCGCAGCGAGCCGTTCTACCTCGCCGGGGGCAAGCAGGTGAAGGTGCCGCTGATGATGCAGTCGACCCGGGCGCGCCTCGCGGCGAGCAAGGACGTGCAGGTCCTCGAGCTCCCCTACAAGGGCGATCGCCTGGCGATGGTGGTGCTGCTCCCGGTCAAGCGCGACGGCCTCCCCGCGCTCGAGCGGCAGCTCTCTCGCGCCTGGCTGGAGGCGCGGCTCGCGTCCTTGAAGGCGCAGGAGGTGGAGATCTGGCTGCCGCGCTTCAAGCTGACCCAGGCCATCATGCTGGTGCCGACGCTGGAGGCGCTGGGCATCAAGGACCTGTTCAAGGACCGCGTCGCGGACCTCTCGGGCATCGACGGCACGCGGGCGCTCCACATCTCGGCGGCGGTCCACAAGGCCTTCGTCGAGGTGAACGAGCTCGGCACCGAGGCGGCCGCGGCGACGGCGATGGCCGCCTCGGGGGGCGGCCCGCCGCCGAAGCGTCCGGAGGTGCGGGTGGACCACCCCTGCGTGTTCCTGATCCGCGACCGCGTGACCGGGACCATCCTGTTCCTGGGGCGCCTCGCGGAGCCTTCTGCCTAGCCAGTCGGTGCGCCTCAGCTCCGGTACGGCGACAGCCGCGGCGCGGCGACCAGCCGCACCAGGTAGAGCGCGAGGTCGACCGCGTCGACGCCGGTGGTGGGCAGGGACTCGATGAAGGCCCGCTGTCCCGCGCGGTCATCGAGCGCCACCGCCGGCGCCAGCCGCCGCAGCCAGTGCACCATCCGCGCGAAGTTGGCCAGGCTGGTCGGGCTCATCTCGGCGCCGAGGAACCCGTAGTGCACGCGCGTCTCGTAGAGGATGACGTCCGGGGCGCCGTCGATCCGCTGCACCAGCAGGAAGCGCTCGAGCCGCGCCACCGGCGGCTGGGGCCGACTGTTCATGAGCAGCTCGCGCATCGACGGTGGGCGCAGCTCCGCCGGCGGCACCCGCGGGCCGGAGAGGCTGCCGCGCACCCCGCGCTGCAGGAAGCCGATGGCGGAGGTGGGGATCACCGTGCGGCGCCCCGGACGATCGACCACGGCGAAGCCGTGCGGCGCGGGCTCCAGACGGTGGCCGACCACCCGCAGCGCGTCGGTCGGTGCGCGCGCCGGGTCGCAGGCGAGCGCGTTGAAGCCGTCGCGGGTCAGGGCCTCGGCGAGGGTCTGCACCCGCGCGCTGTCGGCGTCGGAGAGGAGCACCCGCGGTGGGATCCCGGTGAGCCGCCGCTGCACGTCCGAGGCCGCGTGTCCGATCACGGTCGCCACGCGCGCCACGGCGTCGGCGCCTGAGGGGAGCTGCGAGACCACCAGGAGCATCCCGGACATCCTGGCTCTAGCGTAGCACGAGCGGCCCGAGCGGCCCGAGCGTGACGCGGCCGCGGGCGGCGCTCACGCCGCCAGCAGGGCGTCCACGGCGGCGTAGAGCTCCTCCTTGGAGAAGGGCTTGGGGAGGATGCGCCGGGCGCCCATCATCAGCGCCAGCTGCAAGTAGTCCTCCGCGGAGCCGCGGCCGCCGCCGGACATGGCGACGATCTTGACTCCCGGGTGCTGCCGGCGGAGCTCGCGGATCGTCTCCAGCCCCTCCTTGTCCGGCATGATCAGATCGAGGATCACCACGTCGGCGGCGACCTGACCGTAGAGCGCCAGCGCCTCGTTGCCGTTGCGCGCCTCGCGCACCTCGTGTCCCGCGCGAGCGAGGAGGCGCTGCCCGAGCCTGCGGATCGCGTCATCGTCATCGACGAGGAGGATGCTCGCCATCGTAGATCGGCGCTCTCTCAGGGACCGTGCCCCTGATCCAGAACATCGGCGGTCGGCGCCGCCCCTTTAGGGAGCCAGCGCTCGAGGATGGCAGCCAGCGCCTGCACATCGATCGGCTTGGCCAGGTAGTCGGTCATCCCGGCGGCGAGACACTCCTCGCGGTCGCCCTTCATGGCGTTGGCGGTCATGGCGACGATGGGGACGTCGTGGTCGAGGACACGTGAGCGGTGGTCGCGCACCCTGCGGGTCGCCTCGAAGCCGTCCAGCTCCGGCATCTGGCAGTCCATCAGGACCAGATCGTAGCGGGTCGCGGCGAGCGCGTGGAGCGCCTCGAGCCCGTTGGTGACCGCGTCGGCCTCCACGCCCTGCTTCCGTAGCAGGCGCAGCGCGAGCAGCTGGCTCGTCGCGTTGTCCTCGGCGAGGAGGACACGGACCCCCTCGCGGCGGGTAGGCGGCCGCGTCGGCGTCGGGGCGGGCGGGGCGGGCTCGGTCGGCAGGGCGCCGAGGCTGCGCGCCAGGCTGTCGCGCAGGGCCTGCGTGCGGACCGGCTTGGCCAGGCTGCCGACGAACCCGAGGCGCGCTGTCGGGCCGGCGCCGGGGGCAGAGGTGAGCGCGACGGGGCGGGTCGCGGCCAGCGCGGCGTCTGCGGTCAGCGCCGAGGTGAGGCTCTCTCCCTCGAGGCCGGGCAGGCGCAGGTCGATCAGCGCGACCTCGAAGGAGTCGCCAGAGCGCGCGGCCTCGCGCAGCGCGGCCAGCCCCTCCTGCCAGGAGCCAGCCGTCGAGACGCGACAGCCGAGGCGCTGCAGGGAGACCTGCAGCTGCCTCCGGGTCGTCGCGTGACCGTCGACGGCGAGGACCCGACGGCCCTCGAGGGGGCCCGGTCCGGCAGCGGTCGAGGAGGAGTCGAGCTGGAGCCGCGCGGTGAACCAGAAGGTCGAGCCGGCGCCCGGCGCGCTTTCCAGGCCGACGGTGCCGCCCATCAGCTCGGCGAGCTGCTTGCAGATCGCCAGGCCGAGGCCGCTGCCGCCGTAGCGACGCGTGGTGTCGGAATCGGCCTGGGTGAACACCTCGAAGATCACCTGCTGCTTCTCGGGCGGGATGCCGATGCCGGTGTCGGCAACGCTGAAGGTCAGCTCGGCGGTTCCCGGCATGCGACGCACCGCGGTGACGCCGATCGTCACGCTGCCGGCGGGCGTGAACTTGAGGGCGTTGCCGATCAGGTTGCTGAGCACCTGCGCGAGACGCAGCGGGTCGCCGACGAT
>JAKLHH010000932.1 GCA_022710245.1 Myxococcota bacterium | reverse complement strand
AAGGGGAGCGACCAGCTCTCGTACTGGGCCGCGAGGAGGAGGAAGACGAAGGCGATGGCGAGCGCGAAGAGCGAGGCGGTCTTGCCGCCGGCCTCGCGCTCCTGGCGCGAGACGCCGCTCCACTCGTAGCCGTACTGCTGCGGCAGCGCGCCGAGGAGCTGCTCCACCGCCGCCATCGCCTGCCCGGAGCTGAAGCCCGCGGCGGCCGCGCCCGAGATGCTCACCGAGCGGTAGAGGTTGAAGTGGGCGATCGAGTCGGGGCCGCGCGTCATGCTCACCTCGGCCACCCCGGTGACCGGCACCATCGACTGCGACGCCCTCACGTGGAAGCGCCCCAGGTCCTCGGGCTGCCGCCGGAACTCCGGCTCGGCCTGCAGCATCACCTTGAAGCTGCGGCCGTACCTGGAGAAGTCGTTGACGTAGTAGCCCGAGAGGAAGGTCTGGATGGTGCTGAGGAGCTCGGTCGGGTCGACGGAGAGGGCCAGGGCGCGATCGCGGTCGACCTTCAGATCGACCTGCGGGATCCCGGCCGAGAAGGGGGCGTAGACCCCGGCCAGCTCGCGCCGCTGGCTGGCGGCGGCGACCACGCCTCGCACCTGCTCGGCGAGCGCCTCGAGCGCGCCGCCGCTGCGGTCCTGCAGCTCCACGGAGAAGCCGCTCGAGCTGCCGAGCCCGGAGATGGCGGGCAGGCCGAAGACGAGGATCGACGCCTCGGGGATCGCCGAGAGCTGGGCCTGCAGCCGCGCGGTGATGGCGAGCGCGTGGAGGTCCTTGCTCCGACGCTCCTCCCAGGGGGTCAGCGCGAGGAAGAAGCCAGCCACGTTGCTCGAGCTCGAGCCGCTGAGGAAGCTCATGCTCCCGATGGTGTTGTAGCTCAGCACCCCGGGGGTGCGCTTCAGCACCGCCTCCACCTTGCGGCAGACCGCGTCCGTCCGCTCCTGCGAGGCGGCGTCGGGGAGCTGCACGTTGATCATCAGCAGCCCCTTGTCCTCGCCGGGGAGGAAGCTCGAGGGCAGCGCCTTCCCCAGCCAGACCACCGCGCCCACCACCAGGCCGAGGAAGAGCAGGCAGCGCGCCGAGCGCCGCACCAGGAACCCCAGCATCCCCGCGTAGCCGCCGGTGATCCGATCGAAGACCCGGTTGAAGCCGGCGAAGAACCACCGCAGCGGGCCGCGCTTGGCCGAGGGTGGCCGCAGCAGCAGCGCCGAGAGCGCCGGGCTCAGGGAGAGGGCCGAGATCGCCGAGAAGACCACCGAGATGGCGATGGTCAGCGCGAACTGCTGGTAGAGCTTGCCGGTCACCCCGCCCGCGAAGGCGACGGGGACGAAGACGGCGCAGAGGATGAGGGCGATGGCGACCACCGGCCCGCTCACCTCCGACATCGCCTTCTGCGCGGCCTCCTTCGGCGAGAGTCCGTGCTCGAGGTGGTGCTGCACCGCCTCCACCACCACGATGGCGTCGTCGACGACGATGCCGATCGCCAGCACCAGCCCGAAGAGCGTCAGCGTGTTCACCGTGAAGTGGAAGAGGGGGAAGACGGCGAAGGTCCCGATCAGCGAGACCGGCACGGTGACGAGCGGGATCAGCGTGGCGCGCCAGCTCTGCAGGAAGAGGAAGACCACCAGGATGACGAGGAGCGTGGCCTCGACCAGCGTCTCCACGATCTCGTGCATGGAGGCCGAGACCGCGGGCGTCGTGTCGAAGGAGATCGCGAAGTCGACGTCGACGGGGAAGCGGCGCTTGAGCTCCTCGAGCTTGCGCTGGACGCCGCTCGCCACCTGCAGCGCGTTGGAGCCGGGGGTCTGCATGATGCCGATGACCGCCGCCGGCGCGCCGTTGTAGCGCCCGAAGCCGCCGTAGTCCCTGGAGCCGAGCTCGATGCGCGCCACGTCCTTGAGCAGCAGGCGCGAGCCATCCGCGTTGGTGCGGACCACGATCTCGCCGAACTCCTCCGGCTGCTCGAAGCGCCCCTGCGCCCGCACCATGTAGCTCAGCTCCTGGCCCTTGCGGATCGGCGCCCCCCCCACCTGCCCGACCGGGACCTGGATGTTCTGGGCCTTGATCGCGCTGGCGAGGTCCGTCGGCGAGAGGGAGAGACCGGCGAGGCGATCGGGGTCGATCCAGATGCGCATCGCGTAGTCCTCGGCGCCGTAGACCGTCGCGGCGCCCACGCCGGCCACGCGCATGAGCGCGTCGCGGACGTTGAGCGTGGCGTAGTTGGAGAGGAAGAGCCGGTCGCGGGACTGCTTCGGAGCGAAGAGCGAGACGATCAGGAGGACGCTGCTCTGCGCCTTCTGGACCGTCACGCCGCCGCGGATCACCTCCGAGGGGAGCAGGGCGTTCGCCTGCTGCACGCGGTTCTGCACCTGCACCGCCGCCATGTCGGGGTCGGTGCCCATCTCGAAGGTGGCCGAGATCGACGCGCTGCCGTCGTTGCCGCTCGACGAGGTGAGGTAGAGGAGCTTGTCGACGCCGTTGATCGCCTGCTCGATCGGCGTGGTCACCGTCTGCTCGACGACCTGCGCGCTCGCCCCCGGGTAGTACGCCGAGACGCTCACCCGCGGCGGCGTCACGTCGGGGAACTCCTCGACGGGGAGGCTGCGCAGCGAGACCGCCCCGACCAGCACGATCAGGATGGCGATCACCATGGCCACGATGGGCCGGTTGATGAAGAACCGGCTCATGGTGCGGCCACAGCGCCCTCACGCGCCGCGGGCAGGGGCTGCGGCGTCACCGGCGCGCCGTGGGCGATCTTCTGCAGCCCCTCGACGACGACGCGCTCGCCAGCCTTGAGGCCGGAGGTGACGATCCAGCGGGAGCCCACGCGCGCGCCGAGCTTCACCGGGCGGACCTCGACGGTGTTCCTTCCGTCCACCACGGCCACGCTCCAGGCGCCCTGGGCGTCCATCACCGCCCGCTGCAGCACGAGGAGCGCGCCCCGCACCGACTCGATCGGGAAGCGGACGCGGACGAACTGGCCGGGCCGCAGCATCCGGACCGGGTTGGGGAAGGCCGCCGTGTACTTCAGCGTCGCCGTGCGGGTGTCCATCATGCGGTCGCCGGCGACCAGCTTGCCCGCGTGCGGGTACTCGGTGCCGTCGGAGAGCGTCAGGCGGAACTCCGTCGTCGAGGGCTTCTCTCCCTTGTGCTGGCGCTCCGCCAGGTCCTTGCGGAAGAGGGCGAGGAACATCTTCTCCGTGATCGAGAAGTCGACCCACATGGGGTCGAGCTGGGAGATGGTCGTCAGCCGCGTGCTGTCGCCGCGCCCGACCAGGCTGCCCAGGGCGACCTCGGCCTTGCCGACGATGCCAGTGATCGGCGCTCGCACCTGCGTGTAGCCGAGGCTGATGCGAGAGGTCTGCAGCGCCGCGCGCTGCGCCGCGACCTGCGCCTCGGCAGCGCGCAGGCTCGAGCGCGCGTTGTCGAGCTCCTGCTTGCTGACGGCGCTCTTCTGCGCGAGCGGCTCGTAGCGCTTGAGGTCGGTCTCGGCCTTGGCGCGCTCGGCCTCGGTCTTGGCCAGGGTCGCCTGGGCCTGGGTCACGGCCACGCGCTGGGGCTTGGGGTCGATGGTGAAGAGCAGGTCGCCCTTCTTCACCTCCGTCCCCTCGACGAAGTGCCGCGTCTCGATGAAGCCCTCGACGCGGGCGCGGATCTCCACGTTGTTGGCGCCGGTCGTCTGGCCGACCACCTCCTCGTAGATCTTGACGTCCTCGGGGGCGACCGCCGCGACGTAGACCAGGGGCGGCGGCGGCGGGCGCGGGGGAGGGGCGTCGTGACACCCCGCTGCGACGGCGACCAGAGGCGCAAGAAGCCACCCATGCGACCGGGCTCCGGGGCGCATTCGTCTTACTCCGGCAAGAGATGGTGCACAGTAGCCTGGGTCGGGGAGCGGGCTCAAGCACCAGCCGGTGCCGGTGCCTGCCGGTGCCCGCACCACCAGGTGGACGGACCGGTGAGCACGCGGCCTCACCCGGCCCGGCGGGCGCGGCGGGCG
>JAKLHH010000931.1 GCA_022710245.1 Myxococcota bacterium | reverse complement strand
CGCCACCCCGGCGCTCACCCCCGGAGGGCTCGTGGTCGCCGGCTGCCAGGACGGCCGCATCTATGCGCTGCAGACCGCGACCGGCGCGGTGCGCTGGTCGGTGCAGACGAAGGGGCCGGTCGCCAGCTCGGCGGCGGTGGCGCCGGACGGCACCCTCATCGTCGGCTCCGACGACCGCCTGCTCAGGGCGCTCCGCCCGGACGGCCAGCTGCGCTGGAGCTTCGCCACGCACGGACCGATCCGCTCCTCGCCCGTCGTCGACCCGACCGGCGCCGTGGTCTTCGGCTCGCAGGACAACTCCCTCTACGCCCTCGACGCGGCGGGCAAGCTCCTCTGGAGCGTGGAGCTCGGCGGCGACATCGACTCCTCGGTGGCGGTGGCCGCCGACGGGACCCTCTACGTGGGCGCCGACGACGGCGTCCTCTACGCCCTGCGATGAGCGATCGCGCTCGCTGCCGCGGCGGGACCCTCCACGTGGGCGCCGACGACGGCGTCCTCTACGCCCTGCGATGAGCGTTCGCTCGCTCGCTGCCGCGGCGGGACCCCTCCACGTGGGCGCCGACGACGGCCAAGCCAGAGTGTCAGGACTGCCCTGTCTGGATCTCAGACCCACCGGAGATGACACTCCGCGCGGCCGTCGAGACCCGACGGTTCCTCGTCACGCCACGTAAACCCGCGAGTCCAGGTGCCCCATGGAGGGCACAGCGACGGCGAAGATGGGTTCCCACACGCCGCGAGCGTCAGGACCGGTCCGTCTGAATCCCAGACCTGCGCGAGATGACACTCGGGCAACCGCGGACCCCGGTGCTGCCTGAAGCGCAGCCTCGGTCATTCGGACCGTCGATGAGCGGCCCGGTGGCTGCCGAGTGACCCTCCACAGACGCCGACGACGGCGTCCTCTTCGCCCTGCGATGAGCGGCCGCCCGGTGGCCCCGAGGGACCCTCCACGGGCGCCGACGACGGCGTCCTCTTCGCCCTGCGATGAGCGATCGCCCGATGGCCGCCGAGGGACCCTCCACGGACGCCGACGACGCGACGGCCCTCCGCGCCCAGCGATGAGCGATCGCCCGATGGCCGCTGAGGGACCCTCCACGGACGCCGACGACGCGACGGCCCTCCGCGCCCAGCGATGAGCGATCGCCCGGTGGCCGCCGAGGGACCCTCCACGGGCGCCGACGGCGTCCTCCACGCCCTGCGATGAGCGATCGCCGATCCGTCGCGATCCGTCGCTGCGGGCTCGTCCCGGGCGACCTTCGGGGGTAAGCTACCCTCCTCATGACCCGACGCCTCTCATGACCCGACGCCTCCCCGTCCCCGAGCTCCTCTCCTGCCTGGCGAGCGCCCCGCCCGCCGGCCTCACCCTCGACGAGCTCGCCGCGGCGCTGATGCTCAGCAGCGGCGAGCGGGCGGCGCTGCGCCTCGAGCTCCTCGAGCTGGCGCGCGCCGGCCAGGTGGTGCACCTGGGCAAGCGCTACCTGCTGCAGGCCGCCGAGGAGGAGCCGGAGGGCGAGGCGACCGGGCTGGTCCGGGTCACCGCGGGGGGACGCGGCTTCGTCGACCTCGGCGAGGCCTTCGAGGAGGTGCTGGTCAACCCCGACGACCTCGGCGCCGCCCTCGACGGCGACACGGTCGTGGTCCGCAGCTGGCCCGGGGCCAAGCGCCGGGAGGGGCAGGTGCTGCGGGTCGCGGCGCGCGGCCGCACGCGGGTGACGGGCGTCCTCCACGAGCGCCCGCTCCGCCTCGACCTCGACGACCCGCGGCTGCAGCTCCCGGTCACGATCGTCGATCAGGGCGGCGCGAAGGACGGGCAGGCGGTGCTCGGGCTGATCACCGGCTACCCGGCCCGGCGCGGCGACGCGCTCGAGGTGCGCGTCGGCCGCGTGCTCGGCGAGCCGGGGCTGCTCCGGACCGAGGTCGCGCGCTCGGTGGCGAGCGGCGGCATCGAGGAGGAGTTTCCGGCGGAGGTGCTGCGCGAGGCGGCGGCGGTGCCCGCGTCGGTGGAGGGCAGCGACCTCAGCGAGCGGCTCGATCTGCGCGCCATCCCCTTCGTCACCATCGACCCGCAGACCGCCCGCGACTTCGACGACGCGGTCGCCGTCGAAGAGGGGCCTCGCGGCACCTCGCGCGTCTGGGTGGCGGTCGCCGACGTCTCCGACTACGTCCCCGAGGGCTCGGCCCTCGACGAGGAGGCGCGCCGTCGCGGCTGCAGCGTCTACCTGCCGGACCGCGCCATCCCCATGCTGCCGCCCGAGCTCTCCTCGCGCATCTGCTCGCTGGTCCCCGGCGAGGACCGGCTGGCGATGGTGGTGCGCTTCGACCTCGACGGCAAGGGCGCGATCGTCGACGAGGAGTGCGCGGCCGCGCTGATCCACAGCCACGGGCGCCTGGACTACGAGGGGGTCGCCGCCGTCCTCGAGGGGGATCTCCGCGGCAAGCGCGCCGCCTACCGCGAGCACCTGCCGCTCCTCGAGGACCTGCGCCGCGTGGCCGGGCTCCTGCGCACGCGCCGGCTGGCGCGGGGCAGCCTCGACCTCGACCTCCCCGAGGCGGAGGTGATCCTGGACGAGGACGACCCGAACCGCGTGCGCGGCATCGTCGAGACCCGCGGCGATCGCCCGCTCAAGCGCGCCTACAACCTGATCGAGGAGCTGATGGTCGCGGCCAACGAGGTGGTCGGGCGCGCCTTCGAGCGCGCCGGCGTGGAGACCCTCTGGCGCATCCACGCGCGGCCCGAGGGCGACGCGCTCACTCGCCTGGCGCTCGCGGTGGGCGCCTACGGCGTCAAGGTCTCGCCCTCGTCGATCGAGTCGCCGCTCGGCATGAACAAGCTCCTCAAGCGCCTGCAGGAGCACCGCGCGGCGCGGCCGCTCAGCTACCTGGTCCTGCGCACGCTCAAGCAGGCGAGCTACAGCGTCACCAACGTCGGCCACTTCGGGCTCGCCGCCACCACCTACCTCCACTTCACCTCGCCGATCCGGCGCTACCCGGACCTGCACGTGCACCGGCTGCTCAAGCACCTGCTCCGGCGCGGGAGCGGGCACGCCGGGCGCGCGCTGCCGCTCCGGCAGACGGGCCACGCGCAGCTCTCGGCCATCGCTCGCGAGTCGAGCGCCGCCGAGCGGCGGGCGATCGAGGTCGAGCGGGAGGTGCGCGGCATCTACGCGGCGAGCCTGATGCGCGAGCGGATCGGCGACGAGGAGTGGGGGACCTTGATCAGCGCGCTCTCCTACGGCTTCTTCGTCTCCCTCGACGAGCCGTTCGTCGAGGGCCTGGTGCGCCTCGAGCGGCTCGGCGACTGGATCGAGCTCCTCCCCGAGCAGCACCGCCTGGTCGGCAAGCGCAGCGGGCAGATCTTCTCGCTCGGCGACCGCGTGCGGGTGCGCGTGATCGGCACCAGCGTGACGCGCCGGCAGATCGACCTCGAGCTGGCGCCGGGGCCCGACACCCATCAACCTGATCCCCAGGCGCGCGAGCTGGTCCTGGCGGCGGCGCACGCGCAGGGCGGGCGGAGCGCCGGACCGCGCGGGCGGGGCGAGGAGCTGCGGCGCGGGCGCGGCGGTCCACGCGAGGCGCGCGGCGGACCGCGGGGCGGGCGGGGTGGCGGGCGGAGCGGCGGCGGGCGGAGCGGCGGCGGGCGGAGCGGCGGCCCGGGTGGGCGCCGGAAGAAGCGGCGTTGATGAGCGCGAGCGGCGCAGCGGGGGCAGGGGCGGGGTCCCCGCGCAGCGGCCGCGACCAGGAGCGAGCGGCGCCGCGGGGGCAGGGGCGGGGTCCCCGCGCAGCGGCCGCGACCAGGAGCGAGCGGCGCAGCGGGGGCAGGGGGCGGGGGTCCCCGCGCAGCGGCCGCGACCAGGGGCGAGCGGCGCAGCGGGGGCAGGGCGGGGTCCCCGCGCAGCGGCCGCGACCAGGAGCGAGCGGCGCAGCGGGGGCAGGGCGGGGTCCCCGCGCAGCGGCCGCGACCAGGAGCGAGCGGCGCAGCGGGGGCAGGGCGGGGTCCCCG
>JAKLHH010000930.1 GCA_022710245.1 Myxococcota bacterium | reverse complement strand
CCGCCCCCTCGCCTTGCTCTTCTTGATCACCGTCCAGCTCCTCGCGCTCGCCGCGGCCGCCGAGTCGCCGCGATCGACGCCGTCGGCGCCGTCGGCGAAGACACCGTCGGCGTCGCCGGCCAACGCTCCGGCGCGCGGCGGGCGAGGCGAGGCGCTCAACCGGGTCAAGCTCGTCCCCGGGCACTCGCTGGAGCGCTCGGGCACGCAGGTCGCCTTCGAGGCACGGCGGACGCGCCTGCCGACGACGGCGGAGTCCTGCACGCTGTCGACCGGCGACACGCCGATGGTCGCGATCCCCGGCATGAGCGCCGAGGAGACGGTCGCCGTGCTGGAGACGCGGGCCGTCTACCAGCTGGCCCGCGCCACGCTGAAGAACGCCGCGAGCGCCGCGGCGGCCCCTGCGCCCGACGCCGCTGGCCACCTCGACGCCCGCCTCACCCGCAACAGGCGCACGCTCCTCGCGGAGCTCGGCCGGCGCGCCGAGGCCGAGCGGGTCTCCATCAGCAGGTACGCCCTCTCGCACCTCGCGAGCCGCAAGGAGATCGCGACCTACCTCGACGCCGCGCTGGGCAAGCCCGCCAGCCTGGGCCCGATCGTCGAGGACCTCCGCCAGGGGCTCTCCCGGCTCGCCGACGATAGCCGGCGGCTCTGGAACAGCGAGCTGGCGACCGCGCTGCTGAAGCAGCAGGAGCGCCGCGCGCGGCGGCCCCAGGGCCGGCTCGATCGTCTCGTCGTCGCCGTGGAGGCCGCGCTCCGCGGCGAGGGCGGCTGGGTGGTGCCGGAGAACGCCGGGCTGCAGGCGAGACCGAACCTGCACCTCTTCGAGGAGCACGGCCGTCGCGCCGCGGCGGCGCGCGCGGTGCGCGAGCAGCTCCGCGCCGGCACGCTCCCGCGCGAGGGCGGTGATCCGCGCGCACACGCGCTGGCCGCCGTCGCGGGAGAGCTGGCGAAGCCCGAGTCCACCGGGCAGCGGGTGAAGTACGACCGGGCGGCCAAGGGGCGCTTGCACGGCGCGCTGCTCGCGTCCCTCGCCCAGCTCCACCGGCGCGGCCTGAAGAGCCGGCTCGCGGTGGGCGACCTGGCGCGGCTGGTCAGCGAGCACAGCTACCTCCGGGAGCGCTCCACGGCCGCTCTCGACCGCCGGGCCAACCAGCGGCTCCTCATCGCCGCGGTGGAGCAGGCGGCGCAGGTGGCGGAGCGGCAGGCGCACCCGATGGGGCCCGAGGTGCAGGCGATCGTCCTCCTCAGGGAGGAGCTGGACAGCCTCGCCCGGCAGCTCGCGCGCGCGGAAGGCGCGACGAGCGAGCGCGGCGCCGACGGTGGCAAGGCGTTCGCCGCCGCGTCGCGCAGGCTGACCGGGACCGCGGCGCGGCTCGCCGAGCGGCTCCTCGCCGACGAGCTCGTCGCGGCGCGGGCGCTCGTCGCTGCGCCCGAGACGGCAGACCACCTGATCAGCTACAACTACCGCCGGCTCCTCGGGCTGGCACAGATGGAGCTTCCCGGCCGGTCCGCGGCGCGCAAGCAGAAGGCCGCGCTCGCCCTGCTCGCGGCCCTCGGCCCCGTGGTCAAGCGCGTCGCCGAGGCGCAGCCCCGGCCCGAGGCGTTGCTGGCGAGGGTGATCGGCGGCGAGTACGAGCTCTTCGGGCTGCCCCGCGTCTTCCCGGTCAGCGGCAAGGCCGAGGCCGAGCTCTTCCGGGGGCTCTGGTCCCCGGTGCCAGCCGCGCGGACGCTGGCGGGCAAGCTCGACCTGGCGGTCGACATGGTGAAGTTCTCCCTCGAGTCCGGCACGCCCGCGAGGTGGGAGCTCGAGCGCTCCTACCGCGAGCTCTTCACGCTGGCGAGCCTGACCATCCCCGCCAGCGTCGACGCAGAGCTCGCTGGCAAGCTGGCGGCCAAGCAGCAGGCCGCGCGCGAGGCGCTGGCGCGCGTGGTGCCGCTCGCGCGAGAGGCGGCGACGGCAGAGGCGGATCCGCAGGCGTGGCTGGCGAAGCTGCGCCAGCCGTACCGGCTCGACGGGATCGAGGCGGTGCTACCGCCTGGCGCGGCGCCGCATCTGCTCTGACCCTCCAGCCTCAGCTGAGCTCCAGCTCCCAGGCGTCAACTCGGGCGCCGGCGTCCGTCGGCGAGGGTGAGCGAGGACCACGCCCGGTCGCCCGATGCGGGTTCATGGGTTCTGACTCAGCGCGAGCAGATGCAGACCCCGTCGCCGTGTGCCACCTCGCAGCCTGACTCGCTGGAGTACGCGCAGTCGTTGTTGGTGTCGTCGAGCTCCTTGATGCAGGTGCCGCCGCCCTTCGCGCAGATGTCATTGCAGGTCGCGGTCGAGACCGAGGCAAAGTAGAAGCCGCACTCGGTCGGCGACTCGCTGCAGGGCTTGAAGGCTGGGATGCCGGCGCCTCCATACTTGGCCAGGCAGGAGGGCTGCGTGTCTGGCTTGAGCGTGTCTGGCTTGCGCGTGTCCGGTTTGCGCGTGTCCGGCGTCGCCTGATCCGGCGTCGCCTGATCCGGCGGCGGCAGGTCGGGGAGGGGCGCGGCGTCGAGGTCCGCGCCGGCGAGATCACTCGTGGCATCGAGGGCGGCATCGGGGCGCGCATCGGGGCGTCCGGTCTCGAGCCCCGAACTGTCGAAGCGGCAGCCGCAGAAGACCAGCGCTAAGCCGCACCACCAGAGCACCCGGCGCATCCTGTCGATGGTAGCACGAGCCCTCTTCTTTCAGGGCCATGAAACTCCTTGCGCGCTCGAGCGCTTGCGCGCCGCGGGCTCGTGCTGATCGCTTGCCTCGGGCTCGCCTGTGGTCACCACCGAGGACTTCACCTCACATCACCCGGTTCGTCGGTTCGATCTCGAGCTCGCCCGCCGAGGAGGTCTGCGCGCGGCTCACCGAGAACCACCAGCGCCGCAGGGCCTGGACGCCGAGCAGGCGCTGCAGCTTCTGGTGCGCGATGAAGGTGCGCCAGACGGGCTGCCCGGGCGCGAACGCGCCGAGGAGCGCGGCGGCCATCCGGAGCGTGCGGAGCGGCACCGTCTGGTCCTCGTCGTACATGAAGCAGTTGGTGCGCTCGAGGGCCCACTCCTTGGTCAGGCGCTTGAGGGCCTCGAGGCTGGCGCCGGCCGGCTGGTACGCGACGGGCGAGAAGAACGCGTCGGCGCTCCGCGTCCGCGGGTCCTGCTGCAGCTCCCGGGCGATCGCCGAGCCGTTGTAGACGCGGACCCCGACCCCCACGTCGATCAGGTCCCAGGGGCTCGCCAGCTCGTCGATGGATCCCAGGGTCTCGCGGAGGGTCTCCGGGGTCTCGCCCGGCCCACCGACGAGCAGGAACCAGTGGATGGCGAGGCCCCGCGAGTGGAGCAGCCCCGCCGTGCGCCGGAGCGCCTCCTGGCCGTAGGACTTGCCGAGGCCGGCGAGGGTGATCTCCGAGCACGCCTCGGCGCCGACGTCGACGCTCGAGAACCCGGCCTCGACCATCCGGTCGACCAGCTCCTCGTCGACCGCGGCCGGGTTCAGCCCCATCGCGTGCAGCTCGGGGCGGAGCCCGCGCCGCGCGATGGCGGCGAGCACGGCCTTCGTGTGCGCGAGGGGCACGTTGAAGACGCTGTCGGTGAGCTCGACCCGACGGTTCCCGGTCTCCTCCACCAGGCGCTCGAGCTCGGCGACGACGCGGGCGGGCTCGCGCAGGCGGAAGGCCCGGCCCTCCATCAGGTGATAGGTGCAGTAGGTGCAGCCCAGGGCGCAGCCGCGCTTGGTCTGGATCGGGATGGGGGTGCCGTACCTCCGGTAGGCGTCGGCGTCGAGGTAGCGCGCGACGCTGGTCGGCGGGAGCGCGTCGAGGTCGTCCACCAGCAGCGGCGGGTTGTCGGCGAGCAGGCGGCCCTCGCGGCGCCAGATGAGACCGCCAGCGCCCTCGAGCGGCTCACGACGCTCGAGGCGACCGAGGAGCTCAACAAACGCGCGCTCGCCGTCGCCGCGGATGCCGAGCTCGAGCCCGAGGTACTCGAGCAC
>JAKLHH010000093.1 GCA_022710245.1 Myxococcota bacterium | reverse complement strand
GTCGAGGAGAAGCTGCGCTGACTCCCTCGTCGAGGAGAAGCTGGCTGACTCCCTCGTCGAGGAGAAGCTGCGCTGACTCCCTCGTCGAGGAGAAGCTGCGCTGACTCCCTCGTCGAGGAGAAGCTGGCTGACTCCGAAGCTGCCGCGGTGGCGCAGCTCGATCAGTTGACGCGCGGCTGATAGCTCCC
Organism: Myxococcota bacterium; assembly: GCA_022710245.1. The sequence continues at coordinate 12,345 of JAKLHH010000093.1, read as the reverse complement.
GTCGAGCGGCTGGCCGGGGTTGTGGACCACCACCGCCTTGACCCGCGGTGAGGGCGAGTCGATCAGCGCCTGGACCCAGCAGGCCGGCGCGCCGAGCTCGGGGAGACCCACCAGGTTCGCGAGGCTCTCGCCACCGTCGCCGACGGGCGCCCTGGTGATCCACGAGGTGCAGTTCGAGACGCCGGCAGGGCCGCCACCGTAGCGGAAGCGGCCGAGCACACGGCCAGGGTCCTTGCGGGCGGCGGTCACGAAGTCGGTGAGGCGCTTCATCTCCGCAACGCTCAGCTCCACCAGCACCCCGGTCCGCTCCCCGCTGCCCGGACGCCACGGCTCCTCGGAGAGGCCGCCGAGCCGGCTGTAGGTGCTGTCACCGATGCGCGTGAAGAGGTGGTGGCCGCCCCGCGGCAGGAAGAACTCGACCAGGCCCGGCGACAGCTGGGCGAGGTACCCACTGGCCAGGGAGGGGCTCGCGTGAGTCGCGAACACGGGCCGCCCCCCGCGGGTCACGCAGGGGAGGTTGTTGCCGCACACGAAGCGGCGGATCCGCTCCGCGGCGGGCGTGGATCGCAGCCGGGCGTTCTCTGCCGGGCTCGCCTGACAGGAGGCGTCCGAGCAGTCGGCGCGCGCCGTCGCTGGCGGTGCGACCTGGTAGGCGAGGAGGGCGACGAGCGGGAGCACCAACCACGATCGGGGCATGGGTCTTCTCCGTGCTGGTCGCTGGCAGAGCAGGACGCGTGCCACCGCGCGAGGGGCCCTCCTCGTCGGGCCTCCATGGCCGCCGCTCGTCGCTTCGCGGTCTTCGCGCGCGAGGCGTCGCCGGGTTGCCCACGGACGATCGCAGCGACTCGCCGCCAGTCATCGAAGATGCGACGGCCGCCCCTCCGCGGTCGGACCTGTCGTCACGCCCGCTTGCTCTCGCCGCCGAGCCTGGTACGGGCGCTGCAGCGCGGAGGCCGCGGGCCGCGCCGGGCGAACCTCCGTCGCGGCTTGCGGCGCATAACAAAGGAGACGAGGAGATGAGGACCTTCCATGCCGCGGCGCTCGCCGCGATGCTCGCCATGCTCGCCATGCTCGTCAGCAGCTCCGCCTCGGCGGATCCGCGCGGGCTCGTCGGAGGCTACCTGCAGCGGAACGGGCTGCCGCAGGCGAAGCCGGTGCAGGTCACTGACCTCTCCGGCCAGCAGCGGGAGCGGCTCTGCGTGCCGGTGACGCGGGCCAGCCTGCGTGACTTCCTGAGCACGTTCGGCGAGGCGAACGGCTGCCTGGTGGCGGTGCGCCCGCGCAAGGGCCCCTACGTGAAGCTCGCCTTCTCGCCGGAGAGGCTCTACATGTCGACGGCAGACAAGTACGGCCCTGGCCCCCGGCTCACCGACTACGGCAAGATCAGCGCGGCGCTGGACCCTGAGCGTGATCCCCGCTTCGTCGTGCTTGGCCTCGAGGCGGGCGAGATCAAGCACTGGGGCACCATGCTCGACACCTACCACAACACCACCGACCGCTACCTGAACAAGCAGCGCTACATGCAGGACCACAAGCTCTCCGCGCTCTTCGCCGACTGCATGTGGTGGTTCGTGCACGGCGAGACCGGGTCGGGCGTCAACATCGCCACCCGCGCCGGCGTCCGCCGCTCGCGCGCGCCGGAGAACCTGGTCGCCAAGCTGGCGCAGGAGGGGAACGGGTGCGTGGCGGTGGTCGGCGTCGGCGTCACCAACGGTGAGCAGTTCACCGCGCTGCCGCGCGAGAGCCTGCTGCCCCCGAAGCTCCGCGAGGTCTATTGAGCCGCCTCGGTCGGGCCCCCGTGCGGCCCCGTCGCAGGCTCCCCGGTAGCCTCCCGAGCGGTCGCCGCTCCCGCTCAGCGGCCGAGCCTCTTGCCAGCCAGCGGTGGCATATGGACATGATGGACCCCTGCCACCACTGGCATGAATGCCAGCAGTGGCGTGGTCCCGCGTGGCCAGCTCGTGCGCAAGTGCCTGAACTCCAGAAGACGGCCGCTTGCGGGCGCGTGGCACGCGGTCTGCTTGGGTGAACCGCAGGAGGTGTGCATGTCTCGGTTGATCGCTGGTGCTGTCCTCGCGCTCACGCTGACCCTCGCTGGCTGCGGTCTCAACGACACCACCGAGCCGGGTGGAGGCACCGGAACCGGCACCGACCCTGACCCGGGTGGGCTCGGCACCGGACCGGGCAGCGCCGGCTGGTCCACTGATCCGCGCCAGGCGACGGACCCCGACGGCAAGAGCAGCCCGCTGAAGGACGCCAAGTCCGACACCGAGGTGGATGAGGCCCTCAAGTTCGCGGGCGAGGCGATCAGCGAGTACCGCAAGAAGGGCGTCGACCGCATGGTGCAGCAGCTGAAGACCGACGTCCCCACGGTGGCCGGCCCGGTCGGCGGCATCACCGACGACAGCGTCGGCCAGCCGCTGCCGAGCGCGCTCAACCCGGACGGCTCGCCGCAGGCGTACCCGCCCGCCCCCGAGTACGCCAAGTTCTTCGTCTGCCCGATCCTGGCGCCGGAGGTGACCACCGACGACAGCTGCGACAAGCTGATCGTCGACACGGTGAAGAAGGTGACCGCCGCCATCGAGCAGGATCGCGGCGACGTGACCAAGACCATCGAGGCCAAGCTCGGCACCGGCTTCTCCAAGGACTCGATCACCTTCGTGGTCGCCTGGGCGATGGAGGCCTACCACTACGGCGCCAAGGTCGCCTCGATCTACGCCAGCGAGGAGCTGCGGGCCGACGGCAAGTGCGACCAGCACCTGAGCGGGATGAAGATCGCCTTCGTGCTCGGCAAGGAGCAGGGCCAGCACATCGTCCTCGGCCACAAGCCCTGGGCGGTGGCGCAGGCCCAGGCGTGCATCATGAACACCGACGCGATCGCGGTCCAGGTGAAGACCATGTCGCTCGGCGAGGTGGACACGTTCCTCCAGGCGCACCCGCTCTGCAAGGACAACGACGTCAGCAAGGTCAACCAGGTGCTGATGCAGGCCGAGGTGCAGCACAAGGACGGCATCGAGGTGGGCATCGGCAACCAGGTCGAGGTGCTGCGTAAGGAGCTGGTCATGATCAACACCGCCAGCTGCCGCCGCACCGGTGACCCGCTCGTCATCGACCTCGACGGGGACGGCCTGCAGCTCGGCGGCGCGGTGCGCTTCGACCTGCTCGCCGACGGTCACCCGCAGCGCGTGGCCTGGGTGGGTGCGCGCGAGGGCCTGCTCGCGCTGGACCTCGACGGCGACGGGCGGATCAGCTCCGGCGAGGAGCTCTTCAGCGACCGCGCCCGCTGCGGCAGCGCGCGCTGCGCCGACGGCGTCGCCGCGCTGGCGGCCTGGGACGAGCCCGCGCGCGGCGGCAACGGCGACGGCCTGATCGACGCCCGCGACGCGGTCTTCGCGCAGCTCCTGCTCTGGGTCGACGCGAACGGCGACGGCGCCTCGCAGCCCGGCGAGCTCGCCTCGCTCGCGGCGCGCGGCGTGGCCAGCATGGGGCTCCACGCCGCGGCCTCCCTCGAGGAGCGGGCGAGCGGCGTGATCGGCTCCCGGCTCGAGGTCCTCACGGACCGCGGCTTCTGCTCGGCCTACGAGGTCGGCTTCCAGCTCGGGCTCACCAGCGCGAACCTCACCGCCCTCCTCCCTGGCACGCGCTAGTCAGCCCGGCTGCAGCTTCTCCCCGCAGAGCTCTCCCCGGCTCCCTCGCCTCGTGCGCGAGGGAGCTCACGCCTTCCGGCTCGGGTGATCAGCGGCTCGCCTGCGGAGCGTCGCGGCTGAGCACGAGCTCGTCGACGACGACCCGCACCCCGCTCAGCCGGGCGACGATCCGGGTGGCGCGTCGGCGGTCGCGCTCGCTGGGCACCGCTCCGGCGAGGAGCACGGTGCGGCCGGCGACCTGCGCGCGCAGGTCCAGCCCGCCCACCTCGGGGTCGGCCGCGAGCGCGCGGCGCACCCGGTCGGCGAGCTGGGCGGCGGCGTCGCGGGGGCGGCGCACGACGAGGCGGTTCGTCACGCGGGCGATCCCGTCGACCTTCGCCGCCAGCTGGCCCGCCGCGCGCCGCGCGGCCCGGGTGGGCACCGCGCCGAGCAGCGTCACCTCGTCGCCCTCGACGAAGGGGATGATCTCGAAGGCCGCGAGGCGCCGGTCGCGGGCGAGCGCATCCTCGAGGTCGCGCTGGACCTCCCGCTCGGTCTCGAAGCGGCGGTCCCGATCGCGGGCCGGCCGGCTCGCGGGCGTCCGTGAGCTGGTCGCCGGCGCGCGTGGAGCGCGCGGGGCGCCGCCCCCGGCGCGCGCACGGACGACCTGAAGCGGCTCGGGCTCGCGGTCGGCCCGGGCGGGCCCGGCGAGCGCCAGCAGCGCCGCGATGACGGTCGCCCCGGACCTCCCCTGCACCAGCCTGCGCATCATCACGTTGCCCCCCCGAGTCTTGGCGAACGAGTCGCGCGGTCCGAGGGAAGCACGCGGCGTGCCCCGGCCGACACGCCCAGGCGTTCGCGGCCTGGCGCGCGTCGCGGCGCGGACGGTCCGCCTGTCGCCGCGAAAGATCTCCACGCGCCGGGAGGTCGTGCGCAGGGCAGGTGAGCTGCGCCGCCGTCGACTCGGGCGAGCCGCGAGGGTACCATCCCCCTGCTTTGCTCGAGCGCTCCTCACCCGCGGCGGCCGTCCCCTTCGAGCACCTGCCCTTCGCGGCGCAGCTGGCCTGGATCGACCGCGTGGTGGCGGAGGGGCAGGCGACGACCGCCGCCGAGCTGCTCGCGCTCACGGCCGGGCTGCGGGATCACGAGCCGCTCGCTCACGCGCTGCGCCGCCTCGCGCAGGCCAGGCAGCTCCAGCGCGCCGAGCTCGCGGTCGAGCTCCGCCGCCTGCTGCCCCGGCTCCCGGACACCGGGCTGCAGCGCGTGCTGCGGGGGCTCGAGGGCCAGCCTCTCCCGGTCGAGGAGCGGACGGCGCTCGAGGCCGCGCTCGAGGACACGCTGCGTGCGCTCCCGGCGGAGCGGCTGGTCGCCATCTGCCTCCTCGACCGCTGGCTCAAGCTGTGGGCTCCGGAGCGGCGTCGCGCGGTGGTGGAGGGCGCGGCGGCGGAGGCGCGGGAGCGGCTCCGCGGAGGGCTGGCGGGGCTCGACGACGCCCTCCTCCTGCGGCTGCCGGCCGGCGAGCTGGCCGCGCTCGCAGAGCTCGCCGGGGTGCTGGGCCTCGCGGCGCCGTGGCGCGAGCGCCAGCGAGGCTTCGCCGAGCGGGTCCTCGAGATCCTCGAGGTGCTCCCCAAGTCGCTCTCGCAGGCCAACGCGGAGGAGCTCCTCGCGCGGCGCGTGTACACCGACCGCGGCCACTTCTTCTTCGAGCTCCTGCAGAACGCCGAGGACGCCGGCGCGCGCGCGTGGCGGGTGACGATCGACGAGCAGCAGATCGACGTCTGGCACGACGGTCTCGCCTTCGACGCCAAGGACGTGGCGGGCATCCTCTCCATCGGCCAGACCACGAAGCACCGCGATCAGATCGGGCTCTTCGGCGTCGGCTTCAAGTCCGTCTACGAGGTCTGCGAGCGGCCGCAGGTCCACTCCGGCCCCTTCCACTTCGAGATCGCCGACGTCTCCATCCCGCGGCGGGTGGCGCCGGCGGGCGACGGCGCGGGCACGCTGCTCGTGCTCCCTCTGCGCGTCCCCGGCGACGCGGCGCTCATCCCCGCGGCGCTCTTCGAGCGAGCCGCGGCCATCCCGGCCGAGACGCTCCTCACCCTGCGCTCGCTGCGCTCGCTCGAGGTCCGCTGCGGCTCGCGCAGCCGCACCATCCGCGCGCTCCCGGACGACGGGCGAGGGAGCATCGCCCTGCTCCACGTCGAGGAGGGCAGGGTGGACCGCTACCTCGTGGAGCGCGAGAGCTTCAGCCTCGCGGCGGCGCCGGGCTCCGGCGAGGGGGCGCAGGCGACGCCGGTGCTGGTGGCGGTGGCGCAGGGAGAGGATGGGCTGCCGCGGCCGCTCGCCGCCGGCGCGGCGACGGTCTTCAGCTACCTGCCGACGGGCGAGCGCTCCGGCCTGCGCTTCCTCGTGCACGCTCACTTCCGCGTGCCGGTCGACCGCGAGCGCCTCGACCTCACCTCGCCGCATAACACCTGGGCGCTGGCGCGAGCCGGCGAGCTGCTGGCGCGGCTGGTACGGCGCCTGCGCGACGCGGTCGCGGCGGGCGGCGCGGCCCCCGACGCGGTGGAGGCGCTCCTCGAGGTGCTGCCGCTCCCGGAGGAGCTGCGGCACGCGGCCTACGCGCCGATTCACCACGAGCTCCGGTCCGGGCTGGCCGCGGTGGCCTGCCTGCGCGGGGCGGCCCCTGTCGTCTCCCGGAGCGCCCCGCCAGGACGCGAGGACCGGGGCCCCGCCTGGCTGGAGCCGCGCCGCGCCGCGCTCCTCGCCGACAGCGCGCTGGCCCCCGTGCTGGCCGGGGTGGAGCTCGACGAGCAGGGCCGCCGGGCCCTGGCGCCGCTCGCGCCGCGCGCCGGGGCGGTGGCCGTGTCGCTCGGGGCGCTCCGCTTCGGCGGCGGGGAGCTGGTCGCGCTGCTCGAGGGCGCGCTCGCCGACGTGGAGCCGGGCGCGCTGCTGCCGGCCTGGCTCGCCGAGGGCCTGCCGGCGATCCTGGGCGCGCTCGGGCGCGCGTCCGAGGCGCCGCTGGAGCGGCTCCGCGAGCGCCCGCTGCTCCTCGACCAGGAGGGCAGGGCGCGGCCGCCCGCGACGACGCCGCGGGCCGAGCGAGCGCTGCGGGCGATCTACGGGGACGCGAGGCCGCTCCTCGCCGAGGCGCTCGAGCTCGACCCCGGCCCCGACGTGCAGCGGGCGCTGCAGCGGCTCGGCGTGCCGCGCCTCGGCCCGGCGGAGCTGATCGCCGACCTGCGCTCGCCGGTGCTCGCCGCGCGCATCCTGCGCGAGGGAGCCGGCGCGGAGGCGCGGCTGAGCGCCTCGCTCGCCCTGCTCGCGCTGCTCGAGCAGCAGCCGCTGGTGGCGGTGCGCGAGCTGGGCGCGTCGGCCGTCTTCCTCGACGAGGAGCTGCGGCTCCGGCCGCTCCAGGCGCCTTCCCCGGAGGCCGGGCCCGCCTGGCTGCCGGAGGCCGGGCCCGCCTGGCTGCCGGCGGCGGGGGCGCTCGGCGAGCTCCTCCGCGCGCTCCCCCGCGGTGGGGCAGGGGCTCGCCCGCCGCTCCTGCACCAGGCGCTCAGCCAGGCGCACGCGCCCCTCCTCGAGCGCCTCGGCGCCCGCGCCCTCGAGCTCCCCGCGCTCTGCGACCTGGTCCGCGGCGGGCTGGAGCTGGGCGAGGCGCCGCTCCGCCAGCTCCACGCGCTGCTCGACGAGCTCCGCGCCGATCTGACGCCGCGACTCCTCGGAGGGATCGCCGCGACGCCGCTCTTCCTGGACGCCCACGGGCGGCGGCGCGCGCTGGCGGGCCCCGAGCGGGCGCTCCTGCCCGCCGACGCCGCGATCACGTCGCTCGCGCCTGGCGCGCCGTGGCTCGACGAGCGGCTCCGCGGGCTCCGCTACCTGCAGGGGCTCGCGGAGCCAGTGGGCCCGCGCGCGGTGGTCCGCGCGCTGCTCCTCGAGGAGGTCGGTCTCCTCGATCCGTTCGACCCCGCCGTGCTGCGGGGGGCCTACGGCTACCTGGCGGAGCGGGCGGAGCGCGTGCCCCCGGCCGAGCGCGCGAGCCTGGCCGCCGCGCCGGTCTGGCTCGACGAGGAGGGCGAGCGTCGCTGCCTCGACGAGCTGCGCGCCGCGCCCGCGGAGCCCCTCCTCGCCGAGCTCTACCACCGCTGGCGGGCCTTCCCGCTGATCGAGACGGCGTGCAGCGCGGGGACCAGCGCCGCGGCGCTCGTCCAGGCGCTCGGCCTCGGCGAGCGGCTCCGCTCGCCGGATCACGCGGGGTTCGTCCGCGATCTCGCGGCCCGGCCACCCGAGCCCGCGGGGCCGCTCCGTGGCCTGCTCCTCGAGGCGCTGACGGAGGCCGCGCGACGGCTCTCCCCGGCGGCGCTGGCGCCCCTTCGGGGGGCGGCCATCTTCCGCGACGCGACCGGCGTCCCGCGGACGCTCGGGTCGTGGGACGAGGACGGGCCCGGGAGCTGCGCGGCGCGTGAGCCGCTCCGCGGCGTGCTCCTGCTGGGTAGCCGGCCCCTCCTGCACCCGGAGGATCAGGAGGCGCTGCGGCCGATCTGGCAGGCGCTCGGAGCGCGCGAGGCGACGGCGCTCGACCTCGTCTGCGCGCTCGAGCGGGATCCGGCGCTGGCGAGCCCTCCGGCCCGCGAGGCCGCGCGGACGGCCCTGGCCGCCTCGCGCGCCGAGCTGGCCGCGGCCGTGGCGGCCGGGCTGCGGCCCGAGCGGCTTCGCGCCCTGCCGCTCTGGCCCACCGAGGACGGGCGGCTCCTCGGCGCGGCCTCCCTGGTCAGCGGGCGCGAGCTCGAGCGAGCGCTGGGCGGCGAGTGGCGCGCGCTGCTCGCCGGCGGAGAGCTCCCGCTCCTCGCGCCCCGCGCCGAGGAGGAGGCGGCCGCGCTCGCCGAGCTGATCCCGCTGCGCGACCCGCTGCTGCTCCTGCTGACCCGCCTGCACGACGACGCCCGGCCCGGGCAGCCGCTCGACGAGCAGCCCGCGTTCCTGCGCGGGGTCGAGCCGGTGACCCGGCTCCTCGCCGCGGTGGTCGCGGCCAGGGGCGCGGCGGAGGCGAGCCAGCTCCCGCTCGCGGTGGACGCAGCTGGCCGGCTGCGGGCGGGCGCGCTCCTCGACGCCAGCGAGGACGAGCGCGCGCTCCTCGAGGGCTCCGTGCTGGAGGAGCAGCTGGCGCACCCGGCCTGGGCCGCGCGGGCGCGGGAGCTCGACCCCTCGCTGACCCCGGCCCTGCCGCTCCGCCGCGCCCTCGGCGTCCTCGCCGACGCTCACCGCGAGGTGCGCCCGCTCGCGGCGGCACAGGGGCCTTTCGGCCTGGCGCGGCCGGAGCAGCGCGCGCGGCTCTATCGCTGGCTCCTGGCGAGGGCCGGCGAGCTCGCCGCCGACGATCAGGCCCGCGGCCTCCTCGGTCGCGCCTGCGTCCTGCCGAGCGCCGGCGGGGTGCTGCGCTCGCCGCGAGAGCTCCTCCTCGAGCCGGGGCTGCCTGACCTGGGGATCGACTGGCACCCGGCGTCCGAGGTGCCCGCCGAGCTGGTGCGCTGGATCGAGGAGGTCTTCCAGCTCGAGGAGGAGCGGCTGGAGCGGCTGGTCGGCTTCCTCGTCGACGCGCACGAGGCCGCGGCGCAGGCCCGCGACGGCGCCCGCTCCGAGGAGCTCCTCGGGTTCCTGGTCCGCTGCCTGCGAGCCTCGGCGGCCGGGGTGAGCGAGGCCCTCGAGCGCCTGCCGAGGCGGCTCCACCTCCGGCGACGTCTGCAGCTGGAGGCGGAGGGGGGGAGGTTCCTCCGCCCGCGCAGCATGCTCGCCGCCAGCGCCGAGGAGCAGGCGCTGCTCTCGGCCTGCTGCGAGGAGCCGCCGCCGTGCCTCTCCGCCCGCTACGGGGAGGCGACGCGCGGCCTCGCGCTCGCGCTCGGCGCCAGGCATCGGCTCGCCGAGGAGGAGCTGGCGCGCCTGCTCCGCGGCGAGGGGCGTCGGTCCGGCGAGGCCGCGGCGCTCGCGCTGGCGCGGTACCTGGCGCCGCTCGCGGCCGGGGAGCCCGCGCTCCGCTCGGCGCTGCGCCTCGATACGACCGCCTGGATCCCGAGCCTGCGCGGCGAGCTGCGCGCCCCGCGGGAGCTCTACTGGCCCGACGCGGAGCTGGAGACCCTGCTCGGCGAGCGGCCCGACCTGCTGCCCCACCCGGAGCTGCTGCACGCCCTGCCCGAGCCGGTCCGTGCCTGGCTGCCGTTTCGCTCCTCGGAGGACGCGGCGCTCGGCGACGTGGCGGCACGGCTGCGCCGGCTGCCCGTGGCGTCGCCCTATGTCCTCGAGTGGCTCGAGCGCGGGCTGCGCGCCGGCAGGATCGCGCCCGAGGAGCTGCGCGCCGAGCTCGGCGCGCTGGCCTTCCTGCTCGACGACGACGAGCGCCCGCGCTCGCCGGGAGAGCTCTTCCTGGACGCGAGCGGCGTCGAGCTCTGCGGCAGCCGGCGCGGCTGCTGGAGCCAGGGGCGCGAGCTCCCGGCGCTGGCGAGCGCGCTGCGCGTCCCCGATCGCCCCGGCGCCCGCAGCCTGCTGGAGCTCCTCGCCGAGATCGCGGAGGACCTCCTCGAGGCGGGGGGCCCGGCGCTGCTCGAGGCGGAGCCCGAGCTGGAGCTGACCCTGCCGCGCTGTCTCGCCGCCGTCGGGGGACGCCAGAGGGGCCGGCTCGATCCCGCGCGCCTGCCGGTGCTGGCCGTGGATCGCGAGGGGCGCCGCGTGCTCTGCCTGGCGACGGACCCGCGGCTGGTGCTGGTGCGGCCCGAGGCGCTCGAGGGGGCGGGCCTCCTCGCGCCGTCGCCGCCCGAGGAGGGAGACGAGGAGCTGTGGGCGGCGCTGCGGCGCGCGGGGGTGCGGGAGCCAGGTGAGCGGGCAGCCGCGCGCGAGCTCGCGGACCGCGTGGCGCGGACGAGGGCGCGGCGCGAGGTGGCGCCGGTCACCGAGGGCGAGCCTGAGGGTGAGGGCGAGGGTGTGGAGGGCGAAGGTCGGGCGGCGGGCGAGCCAGGGACGGGCGACCTCGCGCCCGAGCAGGAGCAGGCGGAGGCGGAGGCGGGGGCGGAGGAGGCTGCACCGCGGCGTGAGTCACTCACGCGCGGAAGGCCCGCCCGGTCGCCCGCCGGCGAGGAGCGCGCGGGCACCTGGCTCGCGAAGCTGCGGCGCTGGTTCTGGACCGAGGACGACGCGCGGGCGCCGGCCGGGCAGGACGGCTCCGGCGAGACCCCGCCAGGAGCGGACGAGGAGCCGCGGAGGCCGCCGGCGCGGCCGGTCACCGAGGGCCGCCCGGCGCGGCCGCACACCGAGGGCCGCTCGGCGCGGCCGCACACCGAGGGCCGCTCGGCGCCGGCCGCCGCTCGCGAGCGACGCCGGGGCGGCAGCGGAGGTCGTGATCCGGGGACGCGGCGTGATCCGGGGGCGCGGCGCGAGGAGGACGACGTCGCCGAGGGGCAGCGCGCCTGGTTTCACCCCCGGGGCAGCATCGGCCCGCAGGTCGAGGGCGGAGCGGGCTGGGTGGAGCGGCGGAGCGAGCGGCCGCGCTTCGGCCTCGCCTTCGTGCCCTCTCCGCTGCCGCTCCCCTACCTCTACGCCCCGCAGCTGATCTCGCACCGCTTCGACGCCGGGCGCCAGCGCTGGCTGCCCGCGAGCGTGCAGCCCGTCTGGAGCGCGCCCGCCGCCGCGGGCGAGGCGGTGGTCACCTTCGAGGGCCGCCTCCCGCGCGGCGAGGCGCTGCTGCCGATCCCGCACTACGGCCGCCTGCTCGAGCTCGAGCTGGGCGAGCGCGGTCGCCTCCTCGCGCGCGCCGAGGGGCGCGCGGTCATCCTCGCGCTGGACGACGTCGTGGTCCGCTACACGGTCGCGCTCGACCGGGCGCCGCGCTTCGACGACGCGGACGCCTCGGCGCAGGTCGCCGGGGTCGACGCGAGCCTGCTCGCGGCCACCGTCGAGGACGACGAGCTCCCCGGCGAGGCGCACGAGCTGGTGCGCGAGCTCGAGGGCAGCGAGGCGCCGCCGCTGGCGCGGGTCCTCGCGGTCCGCGACTTCATCCGCGCGCGCTACCGCTACGACCCGTCGTACCTCGAGGACCCGGAGCTCGCGCGCTGGTTGCGCAGCATCACGCGCGGGCGGCGCAACGTGCACCTGGCCCTCCTCCACGCCGGCCGGGACCACCGGCACCTCGGTCGCGGCGTCTGCTACGAGCTCAACGGCCTCGCCTGCGAGCTCCTGCGGCGCGCGGGCATCCCCGCCGCGGTGGCGGTGGGCTGGACGCTGGACCGCGGCCAGCTGAGCGAGCCCGACCACCTCTGGGCGGTCGCGCTGCTCCCGACGGCCGGGGGCCCGCGCTGGCTCCCGGTCGACGCCTCCACCACCGCGACCGGCCGCCCGCTGCGAGCCTCGCGCCCCCCGGGCGGCTGGCAGGTCGGCGCGCCCGCTCAGCGCGCGGCGCCACCTCCGCCAGCCTGGGATGAGCGCAAGGCGTGGCGGCGGCGTGCCCGGACCGGCGGCGGGTCCGGCGGCGGGCACGAGCTCGAGCTGGCCCGCGTCGTGCGCCACCTGGAGGAGCTCACCGGCGAGCGGCTGGGAGGCAGCGCGGAGGTGCGCCAGTGCTGCCGCCGGCTGCTCGAGGACGCGGAGGCCGCCCGGGCGCTGCTCGAGCTCCTGCGGCGCCTCTGAACGACTGGAGCGGTCGAGGGAAGCCCGCGTCAGCCGCGGCGGCGGCGGC
>JAKLHH010000929.1 GCA_022710245.1 Myxococcota bacterium | reverse complement strand
TCGTGCGCGGAAGGGTGGCCATCCAGGTGCACACCGGCTCGCTGGGGTTCGGGCACTCGGTCGCGGGGACGTTCGCGGAGCGCGGCCGCACCGAGCGCTTCCACGCCCTTCCGGTCGTTGGGCCGGAAGGCAACGGCGCGCGCTACCTCGCGGCGCAGCACGCTGCGGCGAACTTCGCCTTCGCGAACCGGCTCTTCCTCGGGCTCATGGCGAGGCGGGCGGTGGAGGAGGTGCTGGGCCGCGAGCTCGGCGCGAGCCTGGTCCACGACGCGCCCCACAACCTGGCCTTCGCCGGGGCCGACGGCGTGCTGCACCGCAAGGGCGCCTGCCCGGCGCCGGGGCCCGAGCCCGAGCGCGAGGGTTCGCCCTACCGGTACGTCGGCCACCCTGTCCTCATCCCGGGGTCGATGGGGGCCGCGAGCTTCGTCCTCGCGGGCGCGGGCAACGCCGCGCTCCTGGAGAGCGCCTGCCACGGGGCCGGCCGGGCGCTGAGCCGGGGCGCGGCGCTGCACGTCGACGCGGGCACCTACCGCGCGTCGGTGAGCGGGCTCCGGGTCGTGACCCCCATCGATCCGCGGTCGCCCGAGCTGCAGCGGCGGCCGGACCTGCTGAGCAAGCACGAGGCTCGCCTGCGCGAGGAGGCCCCCTGCGCCTACAAGCCGGTGACGCCGGTGATCCAGTCTGTCGAGGAGGCGGGCGTCGCGCGTCGGGTCGCGCGCGTGGCGCCGCTGGTCACCGTCAAGGGCTGAGGATCCGCCGGTCGCCAGGCTTGTGCGGGCTGCCGCTCCGCCGGATCATGGCGGCATGTCCACCACCCACCTGGAGCTGGAGCGCGCCATCGACGCGGCTCCCGAGGCTGACAGCGGCTACCTCGTCTACGGCGACTGGCTGCAGGAGCGGGGGCACCCGCGCGGGGTGCTGGTCGCCCTCGACCGCGAGCTCGCGCAGGATCCCTGGGGACCGCGCGGGGTCGAGCTGCGGCGCGAGCGGGCGGAGCTCCTCGCCGGGGGCGCCGACGAGCTGATGGGCCCGCTCGCCGCCCTCGAGGCCGCGGGCGAGCTGACGCTCGACTGGCACCTCGGCTTCGTGCGCGGCGCCAGCCTCGGGCTGCGGCGGAGCAGCAGCGAGGAGCTCCTCGCGGATCTCGGGCGGGTCCTCGCGCACCCGTCGCTGCGCTTCGTCCGCGCGCTGGAGCTCGGGCCGCTGGAGCTCCGCCAGGGCACCGTCGCGCTCGAGCGCGTCGCCTCGCTCCTGGCCGCGGCGCCCCGCCCCACCCTCTTGCGGCTCGTGCTCGGGCGCCACCACGACGGGCGCTGGCCCCCGCTCCCCGACCTCGGGCCGCTCCTCGCCACCGCGCCGGCGCTGCGTGAGCTCGTGCTCCTCGGCAGCGCCAACGGGCTGCCGCCGATCGCGCACGAGCCGCTCCGCCGGCTCGAGCTCGTCGTCCTCGGGCTGCAGCCCTCGCAGCTCGAGGTAGCGCGGCGCTGTCCGCGGCTCGAGACGCTGCACCTCTCGCTCGGCGAGAGCCCGATCGCCCAGGCCGGGGCGCTCGAGCTGGCGAGGACGCTGCCGGCGTCACTCCAGGAGCTGGGGCTCCTCGCTGCGCCCTTCGGGGACGCGCTCTGCCGCGAGCTGCCGGCAGCGCTCGCCGGCTCCGCGCTGCGCCGGCTCGACCTCTCGCTCGGCGCCATCACCGACGAGGGCGCGGCAGCGCTCCGGCGGAGCCGCGAGGCTGGCTGGTCGCTCGAGGTCTCGCTGCGCGACAACCGCATCGGCGAGGAGGAGGCCGCGGCGCTGGCGGCGCTCCCCGGAGTCGAGGTCGGCCCGCAGGACAGCGCGGACGCGGCGCCCTCCATGCTGCCCGAGCGGGCGCGAGGGGCGGTCTGGGATCGCCTGCGCCGCGGCCAGCAGGGGTGGACCGACCTCGAGTACGCGGCGGGCCTCCCCTTCTACGAGTCCGCGCGACGCATCAGCGTGGCGACCGGGGACCTGCGCAACGAGCAGTCCGCCGTGAGAGGGCTGGGCGCGCTCTGCCAGAACCTCGGCCGCCTCGACGAGTCGATCACGCACCGGCGCCTCGCCGTGGTGCTGACGCGGCGCCGCCGCGAGCGCGCGCTGGAGCCGCTCCTCGATCTCGCCGCCACGCACCGCATGCACGGCCACGTCCTCCTCGCGCAGGAGGTCTTCGAGGAGGCGCTGGCGGCCGCGGAGAAGGACGACGATCGGGAGGGCGCGAGCCGCGCGCAGGTGGGGCTCGCGGGCGTCAAGGTCGCGATGGGGCAGTGGGCCGAGGCGCGGGGGCTCTGCCGCCAGGTCGCCCGGACGCCGCTCGGCAAGAAGAGCTCGAGCGTGTGGAACATCCTCGGGGCGGCCGAGCAGCGCCTCGGCGACTACGCGGGCGCGGTGCAGAGCTACGAGCGGGCGCTCGAGCTGGAGAGCCATCCGCCGAACAAGATCCCCATCCAGCTCAACCTCGGGCAGGTCCACTGGCAGCGCGGGGCGCGCGACGAGGCCGAGGGGATCTATCGCGAGGCCGCGAAGGCCGCCCGCGAGCAGCGCTTCCTCGAGATGGCCGGCTCCGCGCTGAGCAGCCTCGGCCACCTCTACCTCAACTCGGGCCGGCTGCGGCAGGCCGAGGAGGCGCTGCTCGAGGCCCTCCCGCTCCTCGAGCAGGTCCAGTCTCGGGCCAAGGTCGGCGAGACGGTCACGCACCTCGGGATCCTGCGGATCCAGCAGGCGCGCCTCCAGGAGGCCGAGGAGCTCCTGCTGCGGGCGCGCGAGGTCCACCGCGAGACCGGCAACCGCCAGTGGGAGGCGATCGCGATCGGCGAGCTGGCCGGGGCCGCGATCGATCAGGGGCAGCTCGACCGCTGCGCCGAGCTCTGCGCGGAGTCGATCGCGATCCTGCGCGCGCTCGGCGACGCCTGGAGCGAGGCGACCTCGCACTGCCAGCTCGGCGAGGTGCACCTGGCGCGCAACGAGCCGGCCGAGGCCAGGAAGTGCTACGAGCGGTCGCGGACGCTCTCGGCCAAGGTGGGCAACCGGCGCTGGGTGGCGTGGAGCGAGCAGTGCCTCGCGCGCGTGGTCCACGAGCGGGGCGCTCACGATGAGGCGCTCCGCCTGTACGACGCCGCCCTGGCGGCGCTGCAGGCGGTCGGCGACCAGCAGATGCTCGGGCGCGCGCAGGTGGACCGCGCCGGGTTCCTCTTCACGCGAGGCGAGCGGGAGCAGGCGACCGCGGCGCTGAAGGCGGGGCGTCACCTGCTCGAGGTCTCCGGCGACGCGACGGGGATGCACCTCGCGGAGCTCTGCGAGCAGTTCGCGGAGGAGCTCGCGCGAGGGGCGCCGCGGCCTGCTGCCGAAGGGGACCACCCCTACCTGGCCTGGCTCCGGCACGGCGCCGCGCGGCGCTCGAAACCACCAGAGCGGCCAGGCCGGCCAGGGCGGCCAGGGCGGGCAAGCCAGACGCGTCGCGCAGACGACAGTAGAGCTGAGATGCGAGGGGGGCGGGGGAAACGCGGAAAACGGGGGAAGCGGTGAGCGCCCCTGGCCGGCGCCCCTGGCCTCCGGGGCAGCCGGGGCAGCCGGGTCCCGGGTAGCCACCCGGCCCGCGGCCGGCGTACTGTGGGGGAACACGGGGGTCTCATGCGCGGCGTAGGGGCTGTCCTCTCTCTCCTGATCCTCGGCTGCGGCAGCCGCAGCGTCCCGCTCCTCGACGGGGGCCTGCTCGATGGGGGCCGTCGTGACCGGGCCGTGGCAGACCTGCGTCCGCACGACCTGCGGCGGCCGGCCGATCAGCGCCGCGCCCCTTCTCTGCCGGACCGACCGCCCACGCCCGACCTCGCGCCGGCCCAGCCCTGGGTCACCACGGCCGGCGTGGCCGGCTACAGCGCCAGCGTGGTAGGGCGGTCGATCGCCTGCGGCCCGAGCGGCTGCGTCGTAGCGGGGAGCTCGATGGGGAGCCCGCTCCTCGGCAGCGTGCTGCTCCCCTTCCACGGCGGGAC
>JAKLHH010000928.1 GCA_022710245.1 Myxococcota bacterium | reverse complement strand
CCCCGCTCGCGGGGGGCGCCGGTCCTCGCGTCCCTTCGGGACGCTCCGGGATAAGGCAGCGGCGCCCTCCCCACCCCTCGCTCACTCGCGGACGAGCGCCGTGCGGACCACCGTCGGAGAGCCCGCTCCTTCGGCTCGGGGCGGGGCATCGGCCCCTCCCGCGGCGCCCCACGCGCCGCCTCATCGCCCGTTCGCAGATGCCTATCGATCACCGTGGATCACGCCCGGCTCAGAGCGGCGCGCCGCGCGCCTCGAGGATCAGGCGCAGCTTGAGGTCGTGGAGGTTCCGCTCGAGCCCGACCGGGTAGCGGTGCGGGTTGACGAAGCGCTTGATGCCGGAGTGGAAGCGCGCGAGCTCCGCGCGCAGGCGCGTCCGGCCCTCCTCGAGGGTGGGCACCTGGTAGACCCGCCGGCCGCCTCTGAAGATGGGCACCAGCAGCTCCTCCCACCCGGTGCCCGGGTCCATGGCGCGGCGCCTCGTCACGTCGAGCGGGTCGATCAGCGTCACCGGCTCGGGCAGCCCGAGCTGCTCGTCGTAGATCACGTCGGCGAGGGGGCCGCTCGCGTCGCGGTAGCGCCGCACCTGCAGCACGCCGGGGGTCGAGGTCTTGATCGCCTGCTCGGAGAGCTTGACCCGCGGCTCCCAGCTCCCGCCCGGTCGACGCAGCGCCGAGAGCTTGTAGACGCCGCCCAGCGCGGGCTCGTCGTAGGCGGTCGCGAGCTTGGTGCCGACCCCCCAGATGCCGATCGTCGCGCCCTGCACCTTGAGGCTCTCGATGATGTGCTCGTCGAGCTCGTTCGAGGCGAGCACCTTCGCCTCGGGGAAGCCCGCCGCGTCGAGCCTCCGCCGCGCCTCGACCGAGAGGTAGGCGAGGTCGCCGGAGTCGAGGCGCACGCCGAGGAGCTCGCGGCCCTGGCCGCGCAGCCAGCGCCCCACCTCGATGGCGTGGTCGACGCCCTCGAGGGTGTCGTAGGTGTCGACGAGGAAGATGCAGTTGTTCGGCATCGCCCGCGCGTAGGCGCGGAACGCCTCGAGCTCGTCGTCGAAGGCCATCACCCAGCTGTGCGCGTGGGTGCCGCGCACGGGGATGCCGAAGAGCCGGCCGGCGAGGACGTTGGAGGTCGCCGCGCAGCCCCCCAGGTACGCGGCGCGGCTCGCCGCCAGGCCGCCGTCGACCCCCTGCGCCCGGCGCAGGCCGAACTCGAGCACCGGGTCGTCGCCCGCCGCGAGGACGATGCGAGCCGCCTTGGTGGCGATCAGCGTCTGGAAGTTGATGATGTTGAGCAGCGCCGTCTCGATCAGCTGGGCCTGCAGGATGGGCCCGCGCACGCGCACCAGCGGCTCGTGCGGGAAGACCAGCGTCCCCTCCGGGGGCGCGTCGACGTCGCAGGTGAAGCGCACGCGGGCCAGCTCATCCAGGAAGTCCCGCTCGAAGAGGCGCTCCCCGTCGGCGCCGCGCAGCTCGCCGAGGAAGGCGAGGTCCTCCGCCTCGAAGCGCAGCTCCTCGAGGAGGTCGATGGCGCAGGCGAGGCCGCAGGCGACGCTGAAGCCGCCACCGAAGGGGTTCTTGCGGAAGCTGAGGTGAAAGACCGCCTCGCGGTCGGTCATCCCCGCGCGCCAGTACCCGTAGGCCATCGTCAGCTGGTAGAGATCGGTGAGCAGCGTCAGCGACGGCCGGTAGAGCTCGGTCGGGATCCGCATGGGGCCTCCGGCGAGGAGCGACTCGCGTCAGGAGCGGCTGGCGTCAGGGCGTGGTCGAGGGCGCCTTCTCCTCGGGCGTCGGCGCGGGGGGAGGAGGCGTGGGCACGGGGTCGGGCGGCCTGGGCGGCTCGGTGGTGCCGGTCCCGGTGCCCGGCGTCGGCGTGGCCGTGCCCGGCGAGGGCGTCGCGGCGCCGACCTTGCGCTCGAGGTCGGCGACGTTGCGCTTGGCCAGCACCGACTTGGTGCCGCCTGGCTGCGCCGCCAGGTAGGCGCGGTAGTAGTCGAGCGCCTTGGCGTAGTTGCCCTGCACCTTGTAGGCCTCGCCCATGCCGATCAGCGCGTCGCCGTTGGTCGGCGCCGAGGTGAGCGCTCGCTTGAAGTAGGAGATCGCCTGGGCGAAGCGCTCCTGGTCCAGGTGGCAGTAGCCGATCCCGACCAGCGCCTCGACGCCGTTCGCGCGCAGCTTGAGCGCACGCTCGAAGAGCTTGAAGGCCTGCATGGTGCGGCCCTTCTCGCTGAGCGCGTTGCCCTGGGTGATCAGCGCCTCGTAGGTCGCGTTGGCGGGTGGCTCGACGACGCCGCCGCCCTTCTCGCCCGGCTTCGTGCCCTTCTCGCCCGGCTTCGCGACCGGCCCCGGCCCGCCGGTGCCAGCGCCCGTCCCAGCGGCGGTCCCGGCGCCAGTGCCGGCGCCGGCGCCGCTCCCCGCTGCCGCGCCGGGCCGCGCGTCGGCCGCGGCGTGCGCGACCGGCGTCCGCTCCTCGGCGCGGATCACCTCGAGGAGCTCGATCGCCCAGCGGTGCCTCGGGCTCGCCTGCAGGATCGCCTCGGCCTGCGCGCGCGCCTCGGGGCGCCGGTCGGCCTTCAGCTGCATCCCGGCCAGGTAGACCGCCGCCCGCATCAGCAGCTGACCGTAGCGAGCCTTGGTCTTGGTCAGCGCCTCCTTGACCAGCTCCTCGGCGCGGGCCTGGTTGCCCTGCGCGCCGTAGTAGGCGCCCTCGACGAAGAGCGTCTCGGGATCGCTCGGCAGCATCTTGCGTGCGTCGGTGAGGAAGGGCTGCACCTCGGCCGGGCTGCGGCCCGCGAGTCGGAGCACGTCCGCCATCGCCCGCTTGACCTCGCCCTTCTCCGCCGCGCCCTCCACCGCGCGCCGCGCCAGCGACTCCGCCTGCGCGATCTTGCGGTCGGCCTCCTCGCGCAGCGTCGAGGCGCGCAGCCGCAGCGTCTTCGCCTCGCCCTCGCCTCCGCCGGCGGCGTCGGCCAGGCGAGCGCGCCTCTCGGCGAGCTCCGCCTCGAGGCGCACGTGCTCGGCCCAGGTGCCGAGCACCTCGGCCCGCGCCGCCTCGGCGAGCGGGGTGGTCAGGCGGGAGAGCTGGGCGTCCGCCTCGCGCAGGCTGTCCTCGTCGTCCTGCAGGTAGAGCTTGCGCGCGGCCTGGTAGCCCTGACCGCCCGAGCCCTCGCCGCTGCCGCCCGAGAAGATCGCCTTCACCCGCTCGCGATAGAGGTAGCTGAGGATGCCGCCGACCCCGAGGACCAGCACCAGGAGCGCCAGGCCGAGCGTGCGACCGGTGCGCCGCCTGGGTAGCTCCTCATCGCCCGGATCGACGGTGGCGTGGCGGCCGCTGAGGCGGACGCCGCCCTCCTCCCAGGCCGCCGACTGCCCCACGGCGCGGAAGCCCGGCGAGCTCGAGGCCGCGAAGGCCGGCTCGCCGTCGCCCGCCGCGCCGAGCGCGCCCGGATCGCCGAAGGCCGAGTCCGAGGGCACGCCCCGGAGCGGGCCGGAGCCACCCGCCGAGGACGACCGCGGCCGCTGCGGCTGCTGGGACGAAGGCCTCTGCTGCGGCGCCGGCCCCGAGGGGGGCCGCGGTCGGGGCGCCGACCCTGAGCTGTCAGCGGCCATCGCCGCGTCGACCACCTGGAAGAAGGAGGCGAGCTCGGCGATGTCGCCGAGGCGCTTCCAGGTCTCACCGCTCTTGGAGATGTGGTCGTCGCGGCCCACGCGGCGCTCGACGATCCACTGCTGGAGCGTGGTGAGCTCCTTGAAGTTCAGCACCTGTCCGGCGCCGGTGCGGATCATCCACGGCCGGCTGGCGCCGCCGCCGCCGCCGAGCTCGGCGGTCGGCGTGGGCGGCGGCAGGATCGGCTCGGTCTCCACCACCGCCTTGCGGCGGACCTTGAACATGTAGGTGCAGTTCGTGCACTTGACGGTGACGCCGACCTCGGTGATCTTGGCGTCCTCGAACTCATACTCCGTCTTGCACTGCGGGCAGGTGATATCCATGGTGCCCTCGGCGGGAGCTAGTGTACCAGACG
>JAKLHH010000927.1 GCA_022710245.1 Myxococcota bacterium | reverse complement strand
GATCACCAGTCCAGAGGAGGCGATCGTGCACGTGCGGTTCTTCGTCTCGCTGGCCATGCCGATGGTCACCGTGCTGGACCGCGCCGAGGATATCCCCGGGCTCGTCGACGAGGCACGCGGGCTATGCTCGCAGCATGTGCGCCCCCCCGTCTGCCACATCGCCGGGGAGGGCTTTGTGGCCCATGCGTGGCTCTCCGAGCGGGGCGCGTTGTTGCGGGCCAGCTTCACGGTGAAGCCTGCGGGGATCATCGGCCTGCAGCTCGAAACCCTCGCCGAGGGCGTCGGGATCCACACCCCGCTCCTCTAGTCCCTCGCCGCAGTGGTTTTGATCGGTTGGCTATCGCAGAACGGGCAGTTGCCGCCTGGGCCGCGGCTTCGTCGCGCGCCTCGCCCCCTCAAGCGATCCGCTCATTTTCTTGTTCAGGGCGAGGTCGACGTGAGTCGCGAGCCTGCGCGCCTGGGTGTCGCCGTATATCCATCCCGCGCTGCGAGGCGGTGCAGAGACGGCTGCGCGCGAGAGCTGCGCCGAGGACGAGCGAGCGCGAGTGCGCGCTTGCTGGTGGCTCGCTTGAGCGAGCGAGGCGGGGCCGGCTCGGGTGTGCGACGACGGCGCTACAGGCCAGTCGCGATGACGGCGTGAATCAATCAAATCCTCTGCGGCGAGGTGCTAGTCCCAACAAGCGTTCGCGGTGATAGCGCCGAGCATGAAGTGGCCGCACGGCGCCCGCGAGTGAGCAAGTGCCCGCGCCGCGGGACATCGAAGATGCTAGCCGCAGCGCTGATACGTGGCCGGGCGCTGCTCGAGGCCGGCGGGGATCCAGCGCAGGATCTGGCGATGCCGGTCGAGCAGCCGCTCGACGCTGCCCTCGTCCGAGCCCCGGAGCGCCGGGGGGCGCGGCCGGCTCAGCGCCCGCGCCCGCGCCTTGGCCGCCATCAACAGCTCGCGGCTACCTCTCTCCCCGAAGGCGCAGCTCGCGATGACGGACGGGTCCCGCGATCCGGCATGGCGGCAGCCCCGCTCCATCAGCTTCAGCGCGCTCGCGTACTCGGCGATCGCCTCCCGCAGCGCCGGGACCTCTGCCTTGCCCCTGGCCGCCTGCCCTGCCTCGACCAGCTTGCGTGCGCTCACGCCGAGCTTGAGCAAGGCGTGGCCGAGCCCCGCCGGCGCGCTCTGCTCCAGCCGCGCGAGCTGTCGCGCCTGCAGCGGGTAGAGCTCGCGGGCCAGCACGGCGCGCAGCGCGCCGTCGGCCTTGTCGAAGCGAGCGAAGGCCGGCAGCAGCTTGCCGTGGAGCGCCTGTCCCTTGGCGCAGCTGTCGTCCTCGTAGTCCTTCTGGCTGTAGTAGCGCTCGGCCTCTCCGACGAGCGGCGCCAGCTCCTGCAGGCTGGCGACCAGCGCGTCCCCCGCCGCCTCCAGCTCCGCGTTGCGCGGCGCCGCGGTCTTCAGTCGCGCCACGCCCTCGGTGCAGCTCCGCGCGCCCGTCGCCGGGGTCAGCTTGAAGATGCCCCAGGTGACGCAGCTCTCCTTGCAGGTCGGCCCCTTCACCGCGTCGCGGACCCAGCCGAGGTAGCGGCCGCGGGACTCGTGCACCGCGCGGGACTCCTCGTTGATGCAGACGAGGTAGGCGGCGAGCTTGGCCGCCAGCGCCGCCTCGGGGTCCGGGGCCGCCTCCGGCTCCGCGCCTGCGGAGCGGGCGGAGGCACCAGCGGTGCGGGCGGCGCGGCGGGCCGCCGACTCGGCCGCGCGGATCGATGAGGCGATGTCGTCGCCCACCGAGCGGGCGCTCTTCACCGACGACGAGATCGTCGAGCCGGCGGTGTGCATGCCGATCGCGCAGACGGCCCCGATGATGATGACGGGGAGCACCGTGCTGCCGATGGTGATCCAGAGGACCAGCTTCATCACCCGCCGCCCCTGCGCGAGCTGCTCGGCGCTGGGGCCGCTGGCGGGCGGTGGGGTCGGCCGCTGCACCGGCTGCATGGCCACCGTCTGCTTCACGTCGGCGCCGCAGTACTCGCAGCGGAGCACCGGGCGCCCCGGATCGACCGTGAGCGGAGCCTGGCAGTTGGGACAGCGCACGACCTGCGGCACGGAGACCTCCTCTACACGTCGGCACCGTCCAGTGTAGCCTGAAGCGGCCCGCCGTCGAAGCGTCGAGGCGCGGTGAGCTGCGCTGAGCTGCGCTACAGAACCACAGAGCTACAGAGCTACAAAGCTACAAAGCTACGAAGCCACAGAGCTACCGCAGCCTGAAGACGACCCCGTGGTTCCCCGACGTGCTGAGCTCGTAGCCCACCGCCCAGACCGAGCCTCCGGCCCCGCTGAGGCCGGTGAAGAACACGCCCGCGCCGGCGCTGCCCTGGTCGGACCAGCTCTTGCCGTCGAAGTGCCAGACCGAGCCCTGGTGCCCCGCGGCCCAGACGTCGCTCGCCGAGGCCCAGACCACGGTCAGGTCCGCGTCGGCGAGCTCGGTCTGCGTCCACGCGCTGCCGTCCCAGTGCTGCAGCGTCTCCTGCTCGCCGACGGCCCAGACGTCGCTCGCCGAGCTGCCCCAGACGCTGCCCGGTCGATCGGCGTTGCCCCCGAGCTCGACCTTCGCCCACTTGCTCCCGTTCCAGCGCCAGAGCCCGCCCATCTCCGCCGCGGCCCAGACGTCGTCCGACGACGCGCCCCAGATCCCCGTCGTCTGACCGTAGGTGTACGCGCGGCTGATGGTGCTGCCCTTGACGCGCACCACCTCCCAGTTCACGTCGCCGCCGCCCACCGCGTAGTCGTCCTCGGCGCGCACCCAGAGGGCGTTGAAGTCGGGCGGGCTGGTGATGCCGTGCGGGTGCTCGCTCCAGCCCTTCGCGGCGCCGCGCCACCTGTAGATCTTCGAGCCCGAGGTCGCCCAGAGGTCGTCCGGCGCGAGGCCCCAGAGCGCTTGCAGCGCGATCCCCGTGCCTGGCCCGGCCACCTCGGACCAGCGGCTCCCGTCGTAGTGGAGCACGCGCCCCCCGACCGCCCAGACGTCCTGCGGCGAGAAGGCCCAGATCGCGGAGAGCGCCGAGTAGTACGGGTTCGACGGGTCCGGCAGCGACTGGCGGTCCGGCCCGCTGCCGCCGCAGGCCGCGCCGAGCAGCATCGACACGATCGAGGCGATCACGAACGACGTCCGCATGCTGACCTCCGGGGAGAGGACGGTGGCGAAGCGCTCAGCCGAGCGCGGCGAGCTCGCACTCGATGAGCAGGTAGAGCGCCTGCTTGGCCTCGAGCGGCGTGCTCTGCTGGCCGATGTGCTCGAGCAGGCTCTCGACGGTACGGCCGCCGCTGAGCGCTCGGTAGGTCTCCTCGAGCGCGCGGTCCGGGTTGAAGCGCTCGATCCGCGTCGGCGGCGTGCGGTTCATGAAGACGCGCCGCCCGGTGATGACGTCGAAGTAGGCGTCGAGGAACGGCTCCTCCATGGCCTTGACGCCCTTGGTCACCAGCCCGATGCAGTCAACCCCCGTCGGGAACGAGCCGGTCGGCGTCTCGCGGCCCCGGTAGAAGGCGAAGTCTCCCTCGCTCCAGGCGAAGGTGTCGCTCACGTTGGCGAGCACGAACGCGGTCACGTGCCGCGAGATCTGCAGCGGCGAGAGGAGTCCGGCGGAGAGCAGCGCCGCGACCGGCTTGCGGTGCGGGTTGGTGTAGACCGCCTTCTCCACCTTCTGGTTCGTCAGCACGCCGGTGCGCACCAGGAAGGCGACCAGCGCCTCCTCGCTGCGATCGGCGGAGACGAGGTGCGGCTGGCCGTTCTGCAGGTGGATGCTGCAGGTGCGCGCGCCCGCGCCGCTCGAGTCGACCTCCGCGTTGACCCGCTCCTGCACGGCCCGCAGCCACTTCATCACCTCGGCCTGCTCGCCCACCGCCTCGGGACCGCTCAGCACGAGGAGCCCGGTCTCGCTCACCACCGAGAAGCGGAAGAGGACCTTGGCCACGGTGCGCGAGGAGAGCTTGCCCGCGAAGTCGGGCTCGACCTGATCGGTGCGCACGCTC
>JAKLHH010000926.1 GCA_022710245.1 Myxococcota bacterium | reverse complement strand
GCCACCGACTGCGCATGACTCGGGGCCGTCGTGGGTCGCTAGCCCTTCAACGTATGACTCTTTCATTCACAACACCCCGCCGGTTTAACCGGCGCACGGAGAGGTTGATGATCGAGCCGCCGCCCCGCGAGCGCATCGCCTCGATCGCGAGCTTCACGCCGAGGAAGACCCCGTCGAGGTTGACCCGCATCAGCGCGCGCCAGCCCTCGAGGGTCTCCTCCTCGATGGAGCGCAGGACGGCGATCCCCGCGTTGTTCACCAGCACGTCGAGCCGGTCCTGCTCCTGCAGGATCCGCCCCACCACCTCGCGCCAGCCCGCCTCGTCGCCCACGTCGTGGCGGAGCGCGAGCGCGCTGCCGCCCTGGTCGGTGATCGCGCGGGCCACGCCCTGCGCGCCCTCGAGATCGACGTCCGAGATCGCCACCGCGGCTCCCTCGCGCGCGAGGAGCTCCGCGCACGCCATCCCGATCCCCTTCGCCCCGCCCGTGATCAGGGCGACCTTGCCGTCGACGCGTCCCATGCCCGCACCTCCTCGGCCGGGAGTAGCAACCTGCGGACCGCACCCGCGAGGGGCGCCACGACGAGCCGGGACGCATGGCGCGCCTTGGGTGCTACCGCTCCCCGCGGGAGAGATCGCCCTCCGGGGCGAACTACCGCACCGCGACCGCTCCCTGGCGCGTCCTCAGATTCCTGAGGGAGACGGCGAGTGCGCGGGTATGTTTTCGTGGCGTTCGCTCCGCGCACGCGGCTTGCAGCGCGTGCAGCACACTCGAGGAGCTCGCATGCGCGCCCCACGCCCCCAACGCCTCGCCGCCCTCTCCCTCGCTGTCACCCTCGCCGCCTGCGGCAGCCGCGCCCTCACCCCCTCCGCCGACGGCGCTCAGGGGCCCGACCCCGGCCGCGCTGACGGCCAGCGCGTCCCCGGACGCGAGGCCGGCGCGCCCCCGATCCCGTGCGTGGTCGCGGTCCGCTTCGGCGGCTGCTGCGACCAGGTGCTGCCGGTCCCCGCGGCGTCGCTGGGGAGCGACCCCTGCGTCGTCGCCTACCGGCCCGGGGTCGAGGTGCCGGCTGCCTGTGAGCTGCGCCGCCCCGAGATCTGCCCGGCGATGATGTGCCCACCGCTCAAGCCGCTGACGCTGCTCGCCGAGGCGAAGCTCGACGGGAGCTGTACCTGGAAGAGCGAGTGCGCCGCCGACGGCGACTGCGTCGTCGCCGAGGACTGCCGCGCCCCGAAGGAGTGCTGCAGCTGCGGCACCATCCTGCCGCGGGTCGTCGCCGAGGCCGACGCCTGCGTGATCTACGGCAAGAAGAGCTACCCGCAGCCGGGCTGCGGCCAGCGCTGCCCCGACTTCTGCGGTGAGGGGACGCCGCCCCCGACGCCGATCGGGAGCTGCCGTGAGCTCGACTCGGTGGGCTGGCCGGGCCTGCGGCGCTGCGAGCCCGCCGTCGACCCCGGGGCCTACCTCTTGATGCAGGCGCCCGCAGGCTACGCCGGCCTCGGCCCTGCCGTCGAGGTGCAGGGCAGCGGGCGGCTGCGCGCCTGGAAGAGCGCCCCCTCGCTGCAGCCGCACCCGAGCCTGATCCCCGAGCCCGACCTTGACGTGACGCTCTCGCCGGGCCAGCTCCGCGGGATCTTCGACGCGCTCGACGCCGTGAGCTGGAGCGGCCTCCCCCACAAGGGCGGGAGCGGCTGGGAGTGCTACCCGACGCTCCACTACGAGCGGGTCGCAGGCCAGGCCACCATCGAGCTGCAGTACACCGCCGCCCACGAGCTCCTGCCGGAGCTGCAGACCGTCTACACCCTCCTCGGGGCGATCCTGAAGCCGAAGCAGATCGCCGCGCCGGCGGACTACTGCGAGCTCGAGCTCTGAGGCCGGAGCCGATCGCCGCGGCCGGCGGACTGCTGCGAGCTCGAGCTCTGAAGCCCGCGCCCGAGGTCACGGCGCGCCGCCAGACCCATCGAGCTCAGCGGCGCGTCGCGATCAGCACCTCGGAGGCGATCCCGAACGACGAGACGATGGCGTCGTGGCGCACCTCCCAGGCCGCCGGGGCGAGTCGCGCCGCGACCCGGATCGGACGGCAGCCTCCGACGAGGAGCGGGTGGAGCGCGTGGACCCGGCGCCAGAGCTGCGAGAGCAGCCGCGCGGCCGCGCCCTCGCCGCAGGTCAGCGCCACAGCGCAGAGGCGGCCGCCGGGCTGCAGCGTGCGGTGCGCCTCGGCGAGGACGGCGTCGATCTCCGGCTCGGGCAGGAGGTCGAGGACGTAGGTGGCGAGGAAGCGATCGAAGGCGGCGGCTCCCGCGGCGACGCGGGTCGCCCCGTCGGAGAGGCGCACCTCGGCGCGGCTGCCCAGGCGCCGCAGCCGGAGCGCGGCCATCGCCACCATCTTCGGGCTGAGGTCGACGGCGACGTAGCGCGCGTCGCGCGGCAGCACCTCCTCGAGGAGGCGGTCGGCGAGGCGGCCGGTGCCGCAGCCGAGCTCGAAGACGCGCCGCGCGGTGGCGAAGCTGCCCTCGCGCACCAGCGCCTCGATGGCCGGGCGATCGTAGAAGGCCGGGTAGTCCTGCCAGGGCCCGAGCCGGTCGTAGAAGGCCCGGACCTCCGAGGGCGTCAGCGTTCGCTCCATCTCCTCAGATCCTCACGCGGCCGCGCCGGTGGTGCCAGCGCGGGAGACGCGGCCGCTCCCGCACCAGCGGCCGCTCCCGCACCAGCGGCCGCTCCCGCGCCAGCGTCCGCAGCACCAGCACCAGGCCGACGAGCACGAGGGCCCAGAGGAGCCCCATCGTCAGATCGCTCCACCACCCCGCGTAGTGTGTCCAGCCCATGCGCCGCCTCCCGTGACCCTCATCACCCCTCGATGAAACGTACCAGCGCCGCGAGCGCGCGCAACGGCGGCGCGGACGTTCGCGCCCCGCTGCAATCCTCCACCCGCGGCGTCCCGCACGACGCGCGAGCCCGCTACCCGCCCGCGTAGAACCCTGGCGTGCCCAGCTCGGGAAACCGATCGCGCGCCGAGGAGAAGAGGTGGCGGCGAACGGCGGTGCACAGATGGCACCCCGACGCAACCGTCTCCTCGGGCGCGAACCCGTGCTCCTGCGCCAGCGCCACCAGCGCCGCCGGCCCCCCGGCCACGAGCGCGTGGAGCGCCGGGTAGCGCCCGAGGTCGATCAGGCCAGGCACCTCGGCGAGCGGCAGCGCGATCCCCGCGCAGAGCCCCGGCACATTTTGCCCTCCATCGCGGAGCCTCCGCAGGAGGCGAGCAGGGCAAGATCGTCCCGCGAGATCGACGTGGAAGTGCGAGGTGTCCGCGAGGCGGGCCGCGCAGCGCGTGGCCGCCGCCGCCTCGCGCCAGGGCCGCCGCAGCCCGTGCGTGTGGAGATAGTCCCCGGCTCGCCCCGCGGAGACGAGGCCGTAGCGGCTCGCCAGCCCGCGCGCGTAGGCGTCCCCGCGCTCGGCGAGGAGCGCGCCGAGGTCCAGCCGCTCACCGGCCGGCACCTCGGCGAGCTCGGCGGCGAAGTCCGGGATCCAGACGAAGGCGCCGCCGGGCAAGGCGCGCCGCGCCGCCTCGATCGCCGCCAGCGTCCGGACCGGTGGGATGTGCTCGGCGTGGAACGGCGAGAGGCTGACCAGCACGCAGCCGAGGCCGGCGCGCGCGAGCCGCGAGAGCACTGCCGTCGCCTGCTCGACGCTCTGCGCCCAGCCCGCGTTCGTCTCCACGTAGTCGAGGGAGAGCCCCCGGTCGCGGAGACCGGCGACCGCCTCCTCGAGGAGCTCGAGGTCGAGGAACGGCTCGCCGCCGCCGAGGTGGTAGCTGGCGTCGGGCGCGCGCCGCGCGAGCTCGTCGAGGACGGGCTCGAGCGCGCCGCCCTCCTCGAGCCCGCCGTCGCGCCGGTGGGGACCACAGGCATAGAGGCAGTGGCGACAGCGGGAGCTGCAGGTGTAGCCGAGCACCAGGCCCCCGCCGTGCAGGGGCCCGATCTGCAGGCGATCGCTCATCGCGGCATTGTGCCACGA
>JAKLHH010000925.1 GCA_022710245.1 Myxococcota bacterium | reverse complement strand
GGTCGCGGGCGTGCAGCTCGTGCAGGCGCTGGTGTCGAAGGCGCAGGCCCCGCTGCAGGCGAGGCTCCCGCCGGTGAAGCCGAGCGTGAGGCAGCTCTGGCCGCGGAGGTCGGCCGACTCGCACTGCTCCGTGCCGCTGACGACGCCGTCGCCGCAATGCGAGGGCACGACCCCGAAGGTCCCGCTTCCGTCGACGGGGGCGCTCACCTTGTGTGCGGTGAGGTCCACCGCCGAGGAGGCGAGCACCTGCCAGGCACTGCTCTGGACCTGCGCAAGGGCGAGCATCGCCTCGGGCGTGCTCCCGAGCGTCGCTGGATCGTAGGAGAGCCGCAGCATCGCCGGGGTGGCGAAGCTCGTCGCATCGGGGACGAGCACGTAGGCGCCGTCCATCGCGCCCGAGGGCGGCGCGGCCGCGACCTCGAGGCGCAGGCAGACCGTCTGCGAGAGCGCGCCGGCGGGCACCACGAGCTCGGCCTTGCCGTCGGCGCTGAGCACCGTGCCGCCCGTCGGGCCAAGGTGCGTGCCGCAGGGGAGGTCGGGGCGCGGGGCATCCGGCGGCGTGAGGTCGGGACGCGCGAGATCGGGCAGCGCGGCGTCGGGATGTGGCGCGTCCGGCAGGGCGCGGTCCAGCGCGGGCGCGTCGGGCCGCGGGAGATCCGGGCGTGGCAGGTCCGCGCGCGGCAGATCGGGGCGCGGGAGGTCCGGTCTCCCGAGATCCACGACGGGGCGTGGCAGGTCGCGCCGCAGATCGGGGCGCGGGCCGGCGTCACGAGGCAGGCCCGCATCGGGCGGGAGGAAGGCACCGCCGCCGCGGAGCACGACGTGGTCGCCGGCGAGGACGGCGCGGCCGATGAGGAGCCCGAGCGCCTCGGTCCTGTCGTCGAGGACGATGGTGCCGGCCGGCGCGACGAGCCTCGCCGTGATGGTCGACTCCCTCCCGAGGTGGGCAGCGCTGGCGTTGGCGGCCAGCACGAAGATCGTGAGCGCGGCCGGACCGAGGCTCGCCGGCGCTGGCCCGAGCTCGCTCTTGCGAGCGACCTCGAGGCGGCCAGCGATGCGCACCTCGCAGGTCGCGGCGCACTCGAGCCGCGAGCGCTCCTCCAGGGTCAGCGACGCGAGCTGATAGAGGCCGCCGAAGAGGCGGAGGGTCGTCGCCTTGGAGCCGTTGCCGGCGCGGAGCGTCACCGCGCCATAGGAGCCGGCCGCGAGCGCCTGCGTTGCCTTCGCAGCGACGGTGATGCCCTGCGACCCCAGGGTCACCGCGGGAACGAGCGGCGTCAGGTCGGCGAGCGGCAGCGCGAGCGGGCTCGCCGCCGGCTGGCCGAGCGACACGTGGTTGCCGAGGACGAGCTCGTTCGAGGGCGCGCTGCCGCGCTTCGTCGCGGCGGGGATCACGGCGGCGGAGATCGCGCGCGCCCGCGAGCTCGCGACGCTGCTCGGCACGCGGCCGGCCGCCCGCGCGCTCTCGAAGGAGCTCACCGAGGCGCTCGACCTTCGCAACCGCGCCTTCGGTCACCTCGAGGAGGCCGTCGACGAGGTCCGCGCCGCCGGGCTCTTCGTCTTCGCGCGCGACAAGGCGATGGCGAGCCGCTTCCGCAGCCGCTACTTCGTGCTGCGCGGCCGCAAGGCGCGCAAGCGCGCCGCCGAGAAGAAGAACCAGCCCGCGCCCCAGCCCGCGTAGAGCGGAGCCCGCGCCCGCCTGAGCTCCCGCCCCGACCCTGCGACCCTCCGATCGAGCGGCCCCGATCCGCCGCGCTGGCGGCAGGACCGTCGCTGCCACCTCGCCCACCGATCCGCTCGAGCGCGCGCCCGGTCCGGCTGGAGCGAGCCCCCGATCCGACCCGGTCGGCGACCGATCCTGCCGGGTCGCTGACCGATCCGGCCGGGTCGCTGACCGATCCGGCCGGGTCGGCGACCGATCCTGGGCGCCTGCCGCACATCAACTATCTGCGCGAAACAGCTCTGCCGGCGGGGCGGCAGGAGGGCGGCGGTTATCGCGGGCAGAGAGGGTGGCGGCGGGCTCGAAGAGGTGTGGCTGCTCAGGGAAGCGGGCCGGGGCGATGGGAGGTGGTCGGGTGGGCAGGCCGAGGTGCGAGAGGATCTTCTCGACCACCTTCGCCTCGGTCAGGTAGGCCAGGACGGTGAGCGGTCCGGCGCAGCGTGAACAGACCCGCACGTCGATGGCCAAGACGCGGCGGAGCAGCTCATGCCATGGCAGCCTCGTACGCGGCGGGCGCGAGGTGGGCTCGCCTGCCCGCAGCACCCGACCAACGGCTACGTCTACGACGGGGTGACGAACCGCATCTCCTTCTTCGGCGACTGCCGCCCGACCGCCGTCGGCAACCAGATCGACGTCTCCTACAAGTACTGGATCGACCAGGGGCCGCTCGAGTAATTGTTGGTCGCGGCAGCTCTGCCCGACCGCCCGACCTGGGCGGCGCCGCGACAATTCGCGCCCTGCTGCCCCGACGAGCAGGTCCCTCGCGTGGTCAGCCGCCGCCGGGCCTCCTCTCCAACAGCCTCACGTCGTCGATCCAGAAGCTCCCCGTGGACTGCCGCAGGCGGAAGCGGATGCGCGGTCGCGGCGCGACCTGCGCGCGCGTCTGCACGACGACCCGGACCTTGCGCCACCCCGAGGTCCCCGTCAGCCACGGCGCCGGGCAGGGCACCCAGTGGTGCTCGTGCGACGAGACGTAGAGCTCGCACCCCGCGCCGAGGACGGCCGACGGCTGCGCGCCCGGCTCCGGGATCACGTCGCGGACCTTCGCGTAGTAGGTGAGCTCGAGCTCCGTGCTGGGCCGCGGCCTGCGCACAAACTGCATCAGGCCGCCGAGCTCTCCCGCCCTCGTCACCTCGATGCGCGCACTCCGCGTGCCGCTCCAGCTCTGGCTGGCGTCGAGCGAGACCCGCTGGCCACCCCAGGAGTCGAAGCCCGCCTCGAAGTCACCGTTCGTGATCAGGCCCGCGGGGGCGTCGGCGACGGGCCGCGGCCGCTCGCTGAAGACGACGCGGCCGAAGCTGGCCGGCTGCTGGAAGCCGCCGCGCACCAGCCGGCTCCAGGAGAGGAGCTGGCGCTCGCCGGCCCGAGGCCGCGTCAGCGCGCGCCCACGACAGAAGTTCGCGGCCCAGCGCTCGCCGGACCGGGGCGACCGCACGCCGAGGGCGGCGAAGGGGATCGCGAGCTCGACCGTCCAGGCGCCGGGCTCGCGCCCGACGGCGACCCGCCCTCCGGAGCTCCAGGCGAGCTCCTGGCGAACCCCATCGAAGCGGAGGTCGGTCAGGGCCCGCGCGGCGCTCACCAGCAGCTGGTGGTAGCTCCGCCTCGTCACCCTCGGATCGAGGAAGACCTCGACCTCGTCGTCCTCCCAGACGCGCGCGTCGTCGCGGGCGGTGACCAGCGTGCGCAGCCGCGCGAGCTCTGGCTCCTGGCAGCGGAAGGCGACGTAGAGGCTGCGCTCGTCGAAGACCACCCGCACCTCGGTCCGCACCGTCGCGCGGACGCGATCGTCGATCGAGACCATGCCCCCCACCGCCGCGGTCCGCCAGTCCGCCTCGTCGAGGTGGCCGTCGACGGTGATGGGCGCTGTCCTCCGCGCGGCGGTCAGGGTCATCTGCTCGGCCAGGTCCACGAGCTCCTGGTAGCGGGCGCGCTCCTCGAGGAACGCGCCGAGGTAGTGGTCTCGGAAGATCGCCACGCGCCGCTCGTAGCGCGTGCCCTGCGCTGCTCGCAGCGCGGAGGTCATACGGGCCTGCAGCGGGGCGACGCGCTCGGCGGTGTAGAGGCTCTCCCAGACCTCCGCGCGGGTCGTCGGCTTGCCCGCGCGCGCCGCGGCGAGGGCGAGGCGCGCGAGCTCCTCCTCGATCGCGCGGACGTCCCCGGCGGCGGGCCCGTACGCCTTGGCGTAGAAGTCGGCGAGGATCCCCTCCGGGCTCCGGCGCGGATCCCAGGCGAGGTGGAAGAAGAGGTAGGTGGTCGAGGCCTCGAAGAGATCCACGTCGCTGTAGTTGGAGAGGTA
>JAKLHH010000924.1 GCA_022710245.1 Myxococcota bacterium | reverse complement strand
GCCAGGGTCACCGCCGGGGTCTCCGCCTCCGCCTCCGCCTCCGCCTCCTCCGCCGCCTCCGCCGCCACCGCCGCTCGCCTGCGCGTTGTAGGTCGTCTGCGTCTTGCCCCCGTCGGGGAAGGTGAGCTGGATCCGTCCGTCACAGTAGGCGACCGCCTTGATGCCGCTCTCGTGATTGCCGGTCAGCGCCTGGTCTCTCCCGCCGCCGGAGCAGTCGCGCGACTGGATCGAGGCCTGCCGCTTGAACCCCGCGAGCCACTTCTGCAGGCTGCGCGAGCCGCGCTTGCTCGAGATGCGATGCGCCTTGTTGTCGGAGCAGATCCAGTAGTAGTGCCAGTGGGTCGACACCGTCAGGTGGTAGAAGATCTTGGGCTCGCTCTCGTAGCCCTCGCAGAGCGCCTGGCGCAGCTTGCGCGGATCGTGTCGCGGGCGCCCCCCCTCGATGTTCTCGCGGACCGCGTCGGCGAGCGCCTTGTGCCTGGGCTTCACGCCCCCGCCGTCGCCGCCCTCGTCGCTGTCGTCGCCCTTGTCGCCGGAGTCGTCACCGCCCCCGCCCCCCGAGCTGTCGTCACCCTCGTCGCCCGAGCGCGAGTGCCCACCCGACGCCGATTCGTGCGCGGGGCAGCCCACGGCCAGGATGAGCGGCAGCAACCAGAGCCAGCGCCGGAGCATTGGCCGATTGTATCAACGTCGGTGGGTGAGGCAAGTCTCGCGGCGACCGCGCCAGGGAGCGCCGTCGGGAGCACCGCCGGGAGCCCGAGGAGCACGGCGTGGAGCGGCGGGGAGCGCGACCTGGAGCGAGACCGCGGCTAGAGCAGCTCGGCCGCGCCGATGACGAACCCGAGAGGCACCTTGTCCAGCTTCACCCCATGGGCGACGGGATCGTCGATCGCCTCGGCCACGTAGACCGTGCTCTTGCCTCCGGCGAGGCGCTTCACGCGCTCGGCGCCGAGCGCCTGCAGGGCGGCAGCGAAGTCCGCCTGGCCCCGGACCAGCTTGCCACCGCCGTCCTCGGAGTCCGCGTAGAAGGTGACGGTGTCGACCTGCGGGAGCAGCGTCGGGCGCCTGGTGTCCCAGCCGGCGATGAGCACGATCTCCGGCTCGCTGTCAGCCTCGGCGTTGAGCAGCTCGGTCACCACGAAGAGCACCGGGTGAGCGATGGCGTGCTCCGGGTGCTCCGCGTGCGCCTCCTCGAGGGCCTTCTCCAGCCGCGCCAGCTCGTCGCGCCGGGCCAGGACCTGCATGGCCAGCCGCAGCCCCGGCGGCGGCGTGCCCATGCGCGCCGTCTCCAGGTTGCTGTAGAGCGTGTCCAGGCTCGGACGGAAGCTCCTCGGCAGCGCCTGCTTCAGCCAGGCCCGCCCCTCCTCGCGGCTCTTGAAGTCCTGGCAGAGGTAGGCGACCTGCACTCGCGTCAGGTTGCGCAGCACCTGGGTCACGATCATCTTCGCGTCCCGCTCGCTCGTCTCCGGCGTCACCACCGGCGACGCGGGCAGGTTGAACGAGCCCTTGCGGATCGCCCGGACGAAGAGGAGCAGCCCGACGCCGAAGACCCCGACCCCCGCTGCCGGATGCCAGAAGCCGGCCAGCACCGAGGCGCTCAGCCAGATGGCGCCGAGCAGCAGGTGGGTGAGGCGGCGGAGGACGTTCTCCATCGTGTTCGCTCTGCCGGTTCGACCGGCACTCAAGTTGTTGGTCGGCAGCCCGCCACGCGCGCGCGGGGCTCGAGCTGGCTCGAGGCGCCGCGGCTCTCGCGGCAGCTGGATCATTGTAGCACGAGGTGGGTCGCTTCCTTCCTTCACGGTCGCGCGCTCGCGGTCGGGCGCTCGCGGTCGGGCGCTCGCCGTGAGCGCGCCCGCACCTCGCACCCGGGACGCGCCAGGTACCTCCGGTACGTACGTCCCCGCGCCCTTGCCGGGGCGGCAGGCATAGGGTACGGTTCGGCGGTCAAGGTCATGGACTCCCTCGGCCCCACCGCCCACGACCCACTCGAGAAGCAGGTCGTGGATAACCGTTATCGCCTGCTCCGGCGCATCGGGAGCGGGGGGATGAGCGTCGTCTATCTGGCCGAGCGGGTGGGGATCGGCAAGCCGATCGCGATCAAGTTCCTGCGCAGCGCCTTCGCCGGCCTGCCGGACTTCGTCAGCCGCTTCGAGCAGGAGGCGCGCGCCTGCAGCCGCCTCAACCACCTCAACTGCGTCAGCGTGATCGACTTCGGGGTGGCCTTCGGCAGCCCCTACCTGGTCATGGAGTACGTGCACGGCCAGCTGCTCTCGGCCGTGGTCTCGCGCGGCATCCTGCAGCCTGACCGGACCATCAGCGTGGTCCGCCAGATCCTGGCCGGGCTGCGGCACGCCCACGCCCGCGGCGTCATCCACCGCGACCTGAAGCCCGGCAACGTCATGCTGGTCGAGATGACCGGGGCGTCCGACTTCGTCAAGATCATGGACTTCGGCACCGCGCAGATCCTGACCGGCGACGGCAGCCAGCCGCGCCAGCTGGGGACCGACGTCGGCACGCCGTGGTACATGGCGCCGGAGCAGGCCGGCGGCCAGCCCACCGACGCCCGCACCGATCTCTACGCGCTCGGCGTGATCCTCTTCGAGATGCTGACCGGCGAGCGCCCGTTCGTCGCCGACGATCCGATGCGCGTGCTGCAGATGCACCTCTCCAGCCCGATCCCCTCCGCGCGCGCGCTCCGCCCCGAGCTCGCGCTCAGCCCGGAGCTGGAGGCGGTGGTGGTCAAGGCGCTGCAGAAGCAGCCCGCCGATCGCTGGGCCAGCGCCGAGGAGTTCGACCGCGCGCTGGGCGAGGCACCCGAGCTGCAGCGACGGCCGAAGGGGCTGCGCGCGATCGACTCCTCGATGGTGCCGCTCGCGGCCGTCCAGCCGGCGACACCGGCGCCCGCGCCGATGCGCGAGAGCCCCACCGCCGAGACCCCGGCGCAGCGACGGCGGGGCCGCGGCATGCTGGCGCTGGCGGTCGCGCTCGCCGTGGCGCTCCTCGGCGCCGGCGGCCTCCTCTTCTTCCTCCTCCGCCGGTGACCATGATGGAGCTCGCCCGCCTGAGCCTGCCGCTGCCGCTCCGGCTCAGCCAGCTGAACGCCTACCTGATCCGCGGCGCCGCGGGCGCCGCCGCGCTCGTCGACACGGGCATGGCGACCCCGGCCGGACGCGAGGCGCTCGTCGCCGCGCTGGCCGAGCACGGGCTGAAGCCCGCCGAGGTGCGCGAGGTCTACATCACCCACCTCCACGGCGATCACTGGGGCCACGCCGGCTGGCTGCGCGAGCAGGGCGCGCGGGTGCTGATGCCCCGCGTCGACGCGGACATGATCCGCGGGTGGTTCGACCACCCCGAGTACGACGCGAGCGCGATCGCCTCCTACCGCGCGCAGGGCGTCCCCGCGGAGGTGCTCGAGCGCGCCGGGCGGGCGCTGGCCCGCATGCGGGAGATGGCGCCGAGCTTCGACGTCGACCGCAAGCTCGAGGACGGCGAGCGCTTCGAGCTTGCGGGCGAGCGCTTCGAGGTGATCCTGACGCCCGGCCACACGCCGGGTCACGGCTGCCTCCACCACCTGGCCTCGAGGACGCTCCTCGTCGGCGACCACGTGCTGCCGGTGATCACGCCGAACATCTCGCGCGACCTCGGCGGCCCCGAGGACCCGCTCGCCGACTACCGACGCTCCCTCGCGCGCGTGCGCGGCCAGGGCTACGGCCCCGCGCTGCCCGCGCACGGCCTGCCGCTCGCCGACCTCGACCGGCGCATCGACGAGCTCCTCCAGCACCACGAGGAGCGCGAGGCGCGAGTGCTCGCCGTGGTCGGCGAGGGCGCGGCGACCTGCTACGAGGTGGCCGGCGGGCTCTTCCGCCTCGGCGAGCTCGACTCCTGGGAGACCTGGATGGCGCTCGGCGAGACGAGCGCCCACCTCGCCGGAGCGGTGGGGCGCGGCCGGCTCGTCCGCGAGCTGCGCTCCGGCGTCGAGCTCTACCGACGATGAAGCTCGCGCCGATGAAGCGACGATGAA
>JAKLHH010000923.1 GCA_022710245.1 Myxococcota bacterium | reverse complement strand
CAGACCCAGCGCGGCGTACGCGCCGGTCGCGCGGACTCTGCGCCCGGGTGCGCAGACCCTGCGCCCGGCCCCGCCGACGGCCGCTCCGCCAGGCCCGCCGGAGGCCGCGCGCCGACCGCCGGGTCCTCGCCCGCGTGCACCCGGGGAGTGGGCCGATCGAGCTGAGTCGGCGCGTCCTTGCCGGCGGAGGAGCCCGGCGCGCTGCCCGCCCGCGAGGAGGTGCTCCCGTAGGTGAGGGCCGCCTCCAGGTCCTCGACGAGCGCGAGCGCGGACTGGTAGCGCTGCGCCGGCTCCTTCGCCAGGCTGCGGGCGATGACGGCCGAGACCTCCTCGGGGATGCCCGGGTCGACCTGCGAGAGCGGGCGCGGGTCCTGGTAGACGACCTGGTGCAGCACCTCAACCTCGGCCTCGGCGCCGAAGGCCGGCACGCCCGCGATCAGCTCGTAGAGGATCGCGCCGAGCGCGAAGATGTCGGTGCGGCCGTCGAGCCGGTCGTTGCGGCCGAGCGCCTGCTCCGGCGCCATGTACCGCGGGCTGCCGACGATCGCGTGCTCCCGCGTCAGCCCCGGCCCGGCGCCCTGCAGCTTGCTGACGCCGAAGTCGAGCACCTTCACCTTCTCGCCCTCGGTGGTCCGGGTGAGGAAGAGGTTCTTCGGCTTGAGGTCGCGGTGGACCACGCCGTGGCGGTGGGTGGCGGCGAGCGCCGAGCCGACCTGCCTGGCGATCCGCGCGACCTCGTCGAGGGGCAGGCGCCCCTGCCGGCGCAGGCGCTGGCCGAGGTCCTCGCCCTCGAGGAGCTCCATCACCAGGTAGGGGCAGCGCGCGTCGCTGACGCTGCAGTCGACGACCTCGACGATGTGCGGGTGGACGAGGCGCGAGGTGATCTCGGCCTCCTGCTGGAAGCGGGTCAGCAGCTCCGGCTCCGCCTCGCAGCGGAGCACCTTCACCGCGAAGCGGCGGGGGAGCCGGGTGTGCTCCGCCTCGTAGACCTCGCCCATCCCGCCGGTGCCGATGGGCCGCAGGACGCGGTAGCTGCCACCGAGGATCGTGCCTTCAGCGATCGTGGTCATGGGCCTCGTGGGGACGGACGGCCCATTCTAAATCACCGGGCGGGAAACACGCTCGGTCATTTGTTGGTCGTGCCAGCTACGCCTGACCGCCCAACCTCGGCGGCGCCGCGACAATTGTTGGTCGCGCCAGCTCCGCGCCGTCGCGAGAGCCGGCCGGCGCGAGGCCCGGCGACCACGCCGGCCCCTCGGCGCCCGGTTCGACCCGCGGCGGCCACTGGCGTACGCTGATCCGGCGACCACCCCGGAGGCCTGACATGTCACGTTCGCCGCGCTCGCCCGGGCGCGCGGTCCTAGCCGCCGCGCTCCTCTCCTCCACGCTCGCGCTGGCCGCCCCGCCGCGCGCACCCACCCGCCACGAGCTCTTCCGGACCCTGCTCGCGCACGCGAGCCTGCCCCTCCGCGACGCGAGCTGCAAGGACGTGGTCCCCGGCGTCGCCCGACCCACCCTCGGTGACTGGATCGCGTACAACCTCTCTGTCCTCGAGAGGGGCCAGGTCTCGCTGCCCACCCGCTGCGAGCGCGAGGCGAGCGGCTGGCGCTGCGAGGTCGAGTTCAGTGTCCGGGATCCCAAGCAGGAGCTGTTCTGGCGCTGGGGCGTGCGGTTCAAGCTGAGGGCAGACCGAGGCCTGCTCCCCGCCTCGCTAGTCTGCACCGGCGCCGGCTGAGCGACGCGCGTGATCCTGGCCCGCGGCGCCCGTGCTCTCCCTGACGAGTCCCCCCTTGATCGATCGGTTGATCTGTAGTTAGCCTCACGGCGGATGGACGAGGAAAAGCTCAAGCCGGTCGAGACCAGCCTCACCGCCCAGATCGCGGAGCTCTCACACCAGGTCGTCGAGACCCGCAACCAGATGATCAAGACGGTCAACATCCTCGGCAACCTCGCCGCCGAGGTGCGGGAGATCGGCCGCCTCCACCACGAGCAGCGGCGCCGCATGTACCTCAACTCGGCCGCCGCCTACTTCATCTTCACCGCCCTGCTCGCCGCCGTCTTCGTCTACACCTACCGCAACCGCATCGAGCGGGTCGACTTCGAGAAGGAGACCGTGGCGCGCGAGCACTCCGCCGCCGTCAGCCGCGCGGACTCGCTGCGCGCCGCCGCCGAGAAGCGCCGCGAGGCGGAGAACCGCGCGGCCGCCTTCTACCGGCTCAGCCAGGCGGGACAGATCCAGCAGGCGCTAGCGCAGTACCCCGAGGTCGCCCAGCTCCCGCTCTCGCGAGTCGAGGCGGCGGTCTTCCAGGACTTCGTCAGCCGCAGCCGCAGCCGCCTCGCCTTCTCGGCCTACTCCACCGCGATGGCCGCCTTCAACGAGAAGCACTGGAAGCGGGCGGCCACGGAGTTCCAGCGCTCGCTCGGCTACCTCCCGTCTCCGCCGCACGAGGCCTCGCTCCGCTACCACCTCGGCCTCTCGCTCTCCCGCCTGGGCAGCTACCAGGAGGCGGCGGCCGAGCTGGAGCGCGCGGTCGCCGCCGACGCGGAGAAGGTGGTCTCCTCGGAGATCCGCTTTCACCTGGGCGGCATCTACGAGCAGCTGGGGAGGCGCGACAAGGCCAAGGCGTCCTACGCCGGCTTCATCGCCCACCACGGCAGCTCGCCGCTCGCCGCGCAGGCGCGGCGCAAGCTGGCCGCTCTCAAGTAGCTTCGACTCGACGACCTCGCCGACGACCTCGAGCAGCTGGGAGCGCGCGAGCGCGCGGACGGGGAGGGGAGCGTCAGATGCGGGAGCGGGAGGCGCGGGTCGAGCTGTGCTGCGCGTGCGGGCCCGCGGCGCTGCCGGCGCGCTTGCCGGCGCGCTTGCTGGTGCGCTTGGCGAGGTGTGGCTTGGCCTTCTTGGTCGCGGCAGCTCCGCACGACCGCCCGACCTGTGCGGCGCCGCGACAGGTCCCGGCGCGATCGACCTTCCTCGCCACCGCGGCGCCCGCCTTCTGCGCTGGCGCGCCAGCCGGGGTCACGCCGGGCTTCTCCGGGTTGAAGTACTGCCCGAGCATCACCCGCGCCGCCGTGTGCGCCTTGATCTTCCACTTGGGCTCGTTGCCGAGGAGCACCGCGAAGGCGACCTTCGGCTTCTCCGCCGGCGCGAAGCCGACGAACCAGGAGTAGTGGAGGAACGGGTTCTGCCGCGAGAGCGAGCCGGTCTTGCCGCCGACGGCGATCCCCGGCAGCATCGGGTTCCCCTTGCGGTCGTGGAAGCCGCGCGAGGCGGTGCCCATGGTGGTCGTCTGCACCATCATCGTCGCGAGCTTGTCGGCCAGGCCGCGGCTCATCACCCGCTCGGGATCGGGCGCGGTGGGGACCACCTGCCGCCCGTCGTGCTCGCGGACCGACTCGAGGATGCTCGGCCAGAGGAGCAGGCCGCGCGTCGCGGCCACCCCGCCGATCAGCGCGCCGTGCAGGACGCTCGCCTCGGTCTTCCAGAAGCCGGCGGCCACGCGCGCCCGCTCGAGCTCGCTCGTCGCCGGGATCACCGCGCGGCTCGGCTGCACCGGCAGCTCGAAGGGGATCGGCCGGTTGAAGCCGAAGCGGTAGGACCAGTCCTCCTGGTCCTTGGCGGTCAGGTGGCGGAGCGCGAGCTTCGCCATGATCGGGTTCACCGACTTGGCGATCGCGAAGGAGAGCGACTTGCACTCGGTGTCGCGCTTGGCGTTGTCGGTGATGTGCGTGCGGTTGAGGCCGTGGAAGCCGCCGTGGTAGCAGACGGAGGCCTCGGGGGAGACGCCGCGATCGAGGAGCGCGGAGGCGGTGACCAGCTTGTAGACCGAGGCGGCCGGCGCCCATGGCTTGAGGCAGAGCTCGTGCGTGCTCACCTTGGCCGCGCTCGCCGCCGCGCCGGCCATCACCAGCACCTTGCCGGTGCGGACGTCCATCATCACCATCCCCGCGTAGGGGACCTCGTAGGAGCGGAGGTACTCTTTGGCCCAGCTCTGCAGCCGCGGGTCGAGGGAGTAGGTGACGCGGG
>JAKLHH010000922.1 GCA_022710245.1 Myxococcota bacterium | reverse complement strand
AGCACCAGAGCGGCGAGGTGGCCGAGATCTTCATCCCCTACGATCGAGGCCCCGACGGCGAGCTGCAGGTCGGCGAGCCCTACGGACAGGGCGGCCGGCGGACCATCTTCGGGACCGAGCCCTGGAACTGAGGCTGGCTCGCCGCCAGGCTCGTCATCGGTCACAGCTTCGGGCGGGGCTCTGGCCCTGCCGCGGCCCCCACGCCGCCTCGTCGACGAGACCATGATGGGACCGATCACCAGGCCCGCCGCCGCGACCTGGGTTCGTGCTTGACCAGGCACCCTCCTGCTCGGCGATAGTGGGATCTCCAACCAGCGGAGGGACCATGGGACGCCGCACCGCCCCGCCGAGCAAGCAGGAGCAGCTGGACCAGCTGCGCAAGCAGAAGGACGAGGGGATCACCGAGCTCGATCTGCGCACCGAGGACGCAGAGGTGCTGGAGGCCGGGCTGCAGA
Organism: Myxococcota bacterium; assembly: GCA_022710245.1. The sequence goes on along the minus strand of JAKLHH010000922.1, from coordinate 3,576 downwards.
TCACGACCCTCACCAAGCTGACCTTGCGCCTCGGTCCGCTGACGACGCTGCCCGCCGCCATCGGCGGGCTGCAGGCGCTGGAGTCGCTGAGCATCGACAGCAACGAGCTCACCAGCCTCCCCCCCGAGATCGGCGGGCTGGTCAACCTGGAGCGGCTCTACGCCTACCACAACAAGCTGAAGGCCCTGCCCGAGGAGATCGGACGGCTCACGCGCCTGCGCAAGGCCGTCCTCTGGCAGAACCAGCTGACCACGCTCCCCGCCGGCTTCGGCGGGCTGAGGAGCCTGACCGAGCTGGAGCTGAAGTGGAACCCGCTGCGCCAGCTGCCCGAGGAGATCGGCGGGCTCACCAGCCTCGAGGAGCTCGACCTCTGCGACTGCCAGCTCGCCGAGCTGCCGGCCGGCATGGCCGCGATGGCGCGCCTGCGCCACCTCAAGCTCTGCTGCAACAAGCTGAAGCAGATCCCCGAGGTGCTCTTCACGCTGCCGTCGCTCGAGGTGCTCGAGCTCACCGGGAACCAGATCACGGAGATCCCGCCGTCCGTCGCCAGGGCGCGCGCGCTGAGCGAGCTCCACCTCGGCAACGACGAGTTCAACAAGGGCAACCGGATCGGCCAGCTCCCCGACGAGCTCTTCGAGCTCAAGCAGCTCTCCGTGCTCGATCTGGCGGAGAACCGGATCAAGGAGGTCCCCAGGGGCATCGGCCGCATGCGCGGGCTCACCAGCCTGAAGCTCGAGGGCAACCCGATCAAGGGCATCCCCGAGGAGGTGCTCGCCGACGGCAAGGACGCCGTCTTCGCCCACCTCGGGCTGACGCAGGTCGAGGTGATGAGCGGCGACAAGCCCGCCGAGCCCGAGCGCGCCGCGCTGGTCAAGCAGGCCAGGGAGCGCCTCGACGCCTTCCGCCGCGCCGCCCGCAAGAAGCTGCACGACGCCGGGATGCTCGACCGCATCATCGCCTTCATCAGCGGCGAGGACGACCGGGTCCCGCCGGGACGGCTCGACGACCACTACGGCTTCGGCCACCTCGCCGACGCGCTCCTGCCCTTCCCGGAGTGGACCTTCATCGACCGCCGCATCCTCAGGTTCATGGCCCAGGGGGCCTTCTACTTCCGCCAGCCGGGGCACAGCTACTTCACCGGCTACCACGACGAGCTCTTCTCCTGGCTGAAGCCGTTCCTCGAGAAGGAGGCGCAGGACGGCGGCCTCTTCGGCGCCCTCGCCGGCGAGCTCCTCGGCTGCGGGCTGGAGGAGGAGGTGCTCCTCAAGGCGAGCCTGCGCGAGCTGGGCGAGCAGATCCTCCGCGCCGACGGCAGCCCCACCTCCTTCGGCCGCTGGCTGCTGACCCGGGCGCCGGAGCGCGCCGAGCTCATCGCCGAGCTCGCCAGGGAGCGCGACAGCGCCCGCGCGGGAGTGATCGGGCTCCTGCTGCGCCACGACAGGGGCGCCTTCGAGCGCGTCGCCGGCGTGCTGCTCGAGATCAAGCCCGACGACGACGGCGAGACCCACGTCCCCCACGAGGCGCTGGCGCAGGCCTGCGCGGCGGCGCCGGCGCGCTACGAGGGTCTCCTCCGCGAGGCGCTCGCCCGCACCGACTGCCTCTCCTGCAAGGCCGAGGCGGGCAAGATCCTGCTCGAGTGCTACGGCGACGCCCACCGCGCCGAGGCGCTGGCCATCGTCGCCGAGACGCTGAAGGCGATCTCCGAGCGCCGCAACAAGGAGGAGCGCTACAGCTTCTCCTGGTCGGGCGCGCGGCGCTGGACCGACGGGACGGCGCAGTACATCGAGTGGGTGCTGCGACACTTCGGCAGCGAGGCGCGGCAGCTGGTCTTCGAGTACACGGAGCACACCAGGGCCTTCGACCTCGACGTCGCCGAGGTGGTCGCGCAGACGCTGGGCCAGGAGGGCCTCGAGATCGTGGCCGAGGGGCTCAACATGCAGATCGACGACGACGAGCTCGCCGTTCACTTCCGGCGCATGTTCACCCTCCTCGCGCCGCTCGACTGGTCTCGCCACGAGGACAAGGTGTGGGAGATCGCGCAGTCGGAGCATCGCGACGTGCGCGCCACGGCCTGCCTCGCGCTCTCGCGGCTCGAGCCCGCCCGGGTGGTGCCGCGGGCGCGCGAGCTCCTCGCCGCCAAGAAGGCTCACGTGCGCGAGGCCGGCGTGATGATCCTCAGCCTGGTGAAGAGCGAGGAGGCGCGCGCGGTGCTGCGCGGGCTCCTCGACACCGAGAGCTCCGATGACGCGCGGGACCTCATCGTCGAGAGCTTCTTCCCCGACGACGGCGAGGCCATCGAGGTCAGCGAGGCGCAGCGGCGCGTGGCCTCGGCGCAGGCGCGCGGCAAGCTCGCCAGGCCGGTGGCCAGGTGGCTCGACGAGAAGAAGCTCCCGCCCCTCTTCTTCGGCGGCGGCAAGAAGGCGCAGGGCGTGGACACCGTGCGCTTCCTCCTCTACCGTCAGACCCGCTGCGGGGAGATCGCGCCGGAGCCCGAGGCGCGCGCCGTCCTCGCGCTGATCGACCGCCGGCGGTCGGGAGACTTCGCCGAGGTGCTACTCCGGCTGGTGCAGAAGAACGGCGGGGTGATGGCGAAGAACCGCTTCGCGCTGGCGCTGGTCGGGATCCTCGGCGACGACCGCGTGATCGAGCCCCTCGAGGAGCTCGCCGTCGACAAGCGCAACGAGAACGCGATCCGCACCCTCGCCCTCCTCGGCAGCCACGAGGCGGCGCGCGCGCTGGACCGCATCAGCCAGGCCTTCCGCACCAAGTACCCGAACTGCCGCGAGGCGGCCACCGAGGGCTTCGCGGCCATCGCCTCGCGCCTCGGGCTCACGCCCTTCGAGCTCGCCGACAGCATGCTCCCCGACCTCGGGCTGCGAGGGCGCGGCGAGCCCACGCCGCTCGGGAAGACCAGGCTCTCCCTCGTCCTCGGCGGTGACGGCAAGCTGGCCCTCGTCGACGACGGCGGCAAGCTGCTCAAGGGGCCACCCAGGGCCCTGCCCGAGAAGCAGAAGACCGAGCTCAAGGAGCTGGGCAAGGAGCTCCGCGAGGCCGTGCGGCAGCTGCGGAGCAGCCTGCAGTACTACCTGATCGTGCAGCGGCGCTGGGCGCTGCCGGCCTGGCAGGCCTTCTTCGTCGAGCACCCCCTCGCGCACGCGCTGGCGCAGGGGCTGGTCTGGGGCGCCTACGGCAAGCAGGGGCTGCAGCAGGTCCTCCGCCTGGCCTCCGGCGGCGCGCTCCTCGACGAGGCGGGCAAGGCGGTCAAGCTCGCCAAGGGCCTCGAGCTCGGGCTGGTCCACCCGCTCGAGCTCGACGACGGGGCGCGCGCCCGCTGGCAGGCCGCGCTGGCCGCGGCCGGCGCCGTGCCGCCCTTCCCGCAGCTCGAGCGCCCGGTCTTCAGCCTGCCCGCCGCCGAGGCGGAGAAGAAGATCTCCTTCCTCTTCGAGGACCAGGAGGTGAGCTGCGGCACCTTCAAGAGCCGCGCGGAGCGGCTGGGCTGGCGCCGCGGCTCGGTGGTCGACGCGGGCGCCGTCTCGGCCTACCGCAAGCTCTACCCGCAGGATCAGCTCGAGGTCT
>JAKLHH010000921.1 GCA_022710245.1 Myxococcota bacterium | reverse complement strand
TGGCCGCGCGGCGCTTCCCCGAGGAGCTCGCGCAGGCGGTGCTCGGCGAGCTCGACAACTGCGACTTCGCGCGCTTCGCGCCCTCGGCCTCGGGTGACACGCAGATGGCCGAGACGCTGGAGCGCGCGCGCAGCCTCGCCGATCGTCTGGCGCGGGTCGACACGCGAGGTGCCGCATGATGCGCCCCCGCGTGCTCCTAGCCAGCCTGGCCGGGCCTCTGCTCGTGCTCGCGCTCCTCGGCGCCACGCCGGCCGCCGCCGAGACGCTGGCCGAGGCGCACGGCCGCGCGCTCAAGGACTACTACGCCGGCCGCTACGACCGCGCCGTCGAGGGGCTCGAGCGGATCCTGGCCATCCCCGTCGAGAACGCCGACCTCCACTACAACCTCGGCTGCGCCTACTTCCAGCTGCACCGCCTGGGCCCGGCGATCTTCCACTTCGAGCGCGCGCTCGCGCTCGACCCGGGCGACGAGGACGCGCGCTTCAACGTCGACACCGCGCGCGCGCAGGTCGCGGCGGGGGTGAAGGACGAGATCAAGGGCGCCGAGGGCGACCCCTGGTGGCTGCGCGTGGTGGGGCTCTTCAGCGGGCGCACCTGGGCCATCCTCTTCCTCGCGCTCTGGTGGGGCACGCTCGGCATCCTCTTCGGGCTGCGGTTCCTGCGGCCAGGGCCGCTGCGCGCCGGGCTGATCGCCGGCAACAGCCTCCTCGCGCTCCTCGCGGTGCTCGGCGCGCTCGCGCTCGGCGGTCGCGTCTACGCGGGCTCGCGCGTGCGCCTCGGCGTGGTGCTCCCGGACCAGATGGCGGTCCGCGAGGGGCCCGACCCGTCGACGAAGGTCTCCTTCAAGCTGCACGCCGGCCTGCGCGTGCGGCTGCAGGCGCACGCCAACGGCTGGACCCGCATCCGCCTCGCCAACGGCCTCGAGGGGTGGGTGCCCGAGCGGGAGCTCGGGGTGCTCTAGCGCCTCGTCGACCCCTGACCCTTCACGTCCCGCCGGCGCTCAGCCTCGCCGCGAACGCCAGGAACTGCCGCGCGAGGTCCATCGCGCCGAGCTCCTCGACGCGCACCCAGCAGTAGGCGTCGTGCTCGAGGCTCAGGCGCAGCCGGCCGCGGCACCTCGCCGAGATGAAGAGGTAGAGCACGCGGTCGCTGCCGCGCCGCGACTCAGCGGCGCCGACGATGGGCCCCACCGCGACGCGGAGCCCGGTCTCCTCGCGCACCTCGCGCGCGAGCGCCTGCGCCAGGGACTCGCCCTGCTCGAGCTTGCCGCCGGGGAGGTCCCACTTGCCCACGTTGTAGTGGTTGCGCGCGGAGCGCCGGAGCAGCAGGCAGCGCCCGTCGGGCCCGCGCAGCAGCGCCTTGATCGAGATGATCGTCGCGGCGCCGCCCGGCGGAGCGGGCGGCCGGGCGGGGCGGCCGGGACGAGCAGGCTCTGGCCGGTGCGCGCCCATGGCAGCGCTCAGGCCACGGTGACCGTCCGGTCGAGGTAGACGTCCTGGATCGCGTGCAGCAGCAGGACGCCGTCGGCGAAGGGCCGCTGGAACGCCTTGCGCCCGGAGATCAGCCCCATGCCGCCCGCGCGCTTGTTGATCACCGCGGTGCGCACCGCCTGCTTGAGGTCGTCCTGGCCCGTCGAGGAGCCGCCCGAGTTGATCAGCCCGGCGCGCCCCATGTAGCAGCTCGCGACCTGGTAGCGCGTGAGGTCGATCGGGTGGTCGCTGGTGAGCTCCTCGTACACGGCCGGGTGCGTCTTGCCGAAGCCGATGGCGCGGAAGCCGCCGTTCACCGTCGGCGCCTTCTGCTTGATCACGTCGGCCTCGATGGTGACGCCGAGGTGGTTCGCCTGGCCGGTGAGGTCGGCCGCGGTGTGGTAGTCGACGCCGCCCTTCTTGAAGGCCGGGTTGCGGAGGTAGCACCAGAGGATGGTGGCGAGGCCGAGCCGGTGCGCGGCGGCGAAGGCGGCCGAGACCTCCTCGAGCTGGCGCGCCGACTCGGGCGAGCCGAAGTAGATGGTCGCGCCGACCGCGGCGGCGCCCAGCTCCCAGGCCTGCTGGACGGTCGCGAAGCGACGCTGGTCGTAGCGCTCGGGGTAGGTGAGGAGCTCGTTGTGGTTCAGCTTCACCACGAACGGGATGCGGTGCGCGTACCGGCGCGAGACCGCGCCGAGGACGCCGAGCGTGGAGGCGACCGCGTTGCACCCGCCCTCGAGCGCGAGGCGGACGATCTGCTCGGGGTCGAAGTAGATCGGGTTCGGCGCGAAGGAGGCGCCGGCGGTGTGCTCCACGCCCTGGTCGACGGGGAGCAGCGAGAGGTAGCCCGTCCCGGCCAGGCGCCCGGTCCCGAAGATCCGCTGCAGGCTGCCGAGGACCCGCGGGCTGCGATCCGAGGCGGCGATCACGCGCTCGATGAAGTCAGGGCCGGGGAGGTGGAGCAGCGAGCGGTCGATCGTCTCGCAGCGGTGCTCCAGCAGGTCCTCCGCCTCGTCGCCCAGCAGCTCGGTCACCCGGGTTCGCTCCATCACGCCACCTCCTGCCTGTCGATCTCAGGTAGCAGACGGGCGGTGCCTCGCCAGGGGTTTTCTGGCCAGGGAGAGGATGGAGGCGGGTCAGGCTGAAGAGGGCGTGACGCGCCCGGGGAGGCGAGTCAGCGACGGCGGCGATGCTGACCGCGATCGCTCTCGGGCGCGCGGTAGCACTCGCGCACCGGCGTGGCCTCGTCGGAGAAGTAGACCTGGCCGTCCTGCAGCAGCCGATCGATCGGGCTCGTCGCTGCAGCGGCCGCCGCGCCGCCGCGCACGGGGCGGCAGGCGAGCTGGCCCTGGCTCTGCACGTCGTCGGAGAGCCGGCTGCGGATGAAGATCCCGAGGGGCGCGGCCTGGTGCGGCGCGATGTGGATGAACTGGACGCCGCAGGCGTAGGCGCGCTGCTCGCGCGCCTCGCGGACGACCACCGCGTCGGCGTCGATCCACTTCTCCTGGCCGAGGTTGAAGACGACGCGGAGGAACTGGCCGGGGAGCGTCGGCTCCGTCGGAAAGAGCAGCATCCCGGTGGCGGAGAGGTTGCCGGCGCGGCAGGGCAAGCGCCGGTTCCCGACGAACGCGAGGGCCTCACCATCGAACGGCACCCGGGGTGCGCGCACCTGCTCATGCTCATACATGGTGCGAATTATAGCTGCCTGGACCGGGCAGCCAACTGCAATCCGCCCTACCGTTCGTGCGCCGCGCAGCTCGCCCGCACGGAGGCGCGCTGCAACGCGTCAATCAGCATCAGGCGTGGGTCAAGGCGGGTGGGTCAGCGCGGCGGCTGCTGCACCGTGGCGGCGTCGAAGAACCGCCGGCGCATGTCGAGCAGGTACTCCTCGACGGCGCCGGGGTTGTCCGGGTCGATCGGCAGCGGGCTCTCCTGCAAGGCGCGCTCGAGCTGGCCGTGGAGCTTCACCAGCCGGTTGACCCACTTGTTGTCGTGCTCGACGACCGCGGCCGGGTCCTCCTTGTACTTGCCGCTGAGCTCCCCGATCTGACCGAAGCCGTACGCGTTGGCGAGGGTGCCGAGGTCGAGGAGCACCTTGCCCGTGCGCAGCAGGTGGACGCCGGTGAGGCCCATGCGGTAGGCGCCGAGGAGGTGGCGCACCGTCGGAGGCTCGCTCGCCTCCTTGTCCCGCACGACGCCCTTGGAGAAGCCGCGGTAGTGGGTGAAGAAGCGCCGGCAGATGATCCCGCGCACGACCTTCTGCAGGCGGCGCAGGTCCTCGCTGCGGAGCAGGTGGCGCGGCGCCATCACCCGCTCGAGGATGGAGCCGTCGCCCTTGAGGAGCTTGCGCAGCGCCTCGCCGAGCTCCTCGGAGCAGTAGTCGATGCGGTGCTCCTCGAACTCGCCCACCCAGTTGAAGGCCTTGGCCGCGTGCGTGATGCCGACGAGGTTCTCCGTCGCCTCCACGTGCAGGCCCTTCAGCTCGAGCGGGGTCTGCGCGTGCGGGTAGCCGTACGCGTGCGGCCCCGACACCGAGACGACGAGGAGCTTGCAGGTCATGTG
>JAKLHH010000920.1 GCA_022710245.1 Myxococcota bacterium | reverse complement strand
GGGTCGGGCGACCTCGCGTCGGGGCGCGCCGGGGCCACCGCGACCTTCGGGCGGGGCCGCACGTCGTGCGGCTTCGGGCGCGGCCGTGCCACCGACCTCGCGCGCGCGTCCGGCGGCGAGCGGTGCTGCGCCGTGTCTCCGCCCCGATCGACGAGCGCGATGGTGACCGCGCCGGCGCCCGCGAGGATCATCGACACCGCCGCGATCAGCGCCCAGGCGCGACGTTGCTGCCGCGGCCTGCGCGGTGGTGGCCGGTGCGAGACCGTCGGCAGGTCCGACGAGCGCGGCGGCTCGGGAGACCTGCCGGCGAGCACATCCGCCTCGGCGGGCAGGGCGCCCGGCCCGGGCTCTGGCCCGGTGGAATTGCGGGTCCTCGCGGCCTCCGGCCGCTCCGGGATGAGACCGCCGCAATTCGCCTTGCTCGCGTCCTTCGGACGCTCCGCGATGGAGGGCGAATTTGCCCTGCTCGCCTCCTGCGAAGGCTCCGCGCTGAAGGGCAAGTCCGCGGCGCCCTCCCGGCGCGGCGGTCCCGTCGCGCTCGCCACGTCGACGGGCCGAGGCTGGGGCCCGGTCGTGGGCAGCGCCCCGGCTGGCTCGCCTCCTGCCGCCAGCTGCGCCTCGAGCGAGGCGCGGAGCGTGGCCATGTCAGGGGGCCGCGCGTCCGGGTCCTTGGCCAGGCAGCGCAGCACCAGGTCCTCGAGGGCGAGCGGCAGCTCCGGGACCCGCGGCCGCAGCGGCGGTGGGGGCCGGTCGATCTGCGCGAAGAGCACCTCGGTCGCGCTGTCGGCGGCGAAGGGCGGCCCGCCGACCAGCATCTCGTAGAGGATCACGCCGAGCGCGTAGACGTCGGCGCGCACGTCGACCTCGCGCCCGCGCGCCTGCTCCGGCGACATGTACGCGGGCGAGCCCATGATCATCCCGGCCTGCGTGATCTGCGGCCCGGCGGGCTCGGCGAGCTTGGCGATCCCGAAGTCGAGGATCTTCACGAACTCGGCGCGCGAGCCGCGCTGGACGAGGATGATATTGGCCGGCTTCAGATCGCGATGGATGACGCCCTTCGCGTGCGCGGCCTCGAGGCCCTCGGCGATCTGCGCGGCGAGCTGGAGCGCGCGCCCGGCAGGGAGGCGCCGCTGCGGTTGCCGGTCGAGGAGCTCGCGCAGGCTGTCGCCGACGAGGAGCTCCATCACGAGGAAGTGCAGCCCCTCGGTCGTGGTGCCGAAGTCGATCACGTCGACGATGTGCTCGTTCGCGACCTCGCTCGCCGCGCGCGCCTCGCGGAAGAAGCGGTCGACCGCCGACTGGCTCCGCGCGAGCTCGGCGTGGAGGAGCTTGAGCGCGACGGCCTTGCCGAGGAGGGTGTGCTCCGCGCGGTAGACCATCCCCATGCCCCCCTCGCCGAGGCGCGCGACGATCTTGTAGCGCTCGACGCGGGTGCCGATCCGCGGATCGCTCGTCAGCAAGGAGCCGTCCGCGGCGCAGCGCGAGGCGCCCTCGGGGTAGCTGACACCGCATGTGGGGCAGGTGGGCATCGATCCTGGGGCAGCATTCTACCAGATCACGGACCTTCGCCGACGCTCGGGTCGTCGGTCACGCTGTTGCCACACGCGCGCGGTCATGACAAGTTCTGCCCATGATCTCCGTCGCCACCCGGCGCTCGACCAGCCCGGAGGAGACCGAGGCGCTCGGCGCCGCGCTCGGCCGTCTCCTCGAGCCGGGCCAGGTGGTGGGGCTGATCGGCGAGCTGGGCGCGGGCAAGACCTGCTTCGCCCGCGGGGTCGCCGCCGGTCTCGGCGTCGACCCGTCGGTGTACGTGAGCAGCCCGACCTTCACCCTGGTCAACGAGTACCCGGGGCGCCTGACCCTCTTCCATATCGACCTCTACCGGCTCACGGATCCCGGCGAGCTCGTGGAGGTGGGCGTCCACGAGTGCTACCGCGGCGACGGCGCCTCGCTGGTGGAGTGGTTCGATCGCTTCCCGGAGGAGCGCCCCCCCGAGTTCCTCCAGGTCACGCTCCAGATCAGCGGTGACAGCGAGCGGCTCCTCGACGTCGCTGCCGCCGGCGCCGGCCATCAGGCGCTGGGGCGGGTCTGGGCCGGCCGAGGGCAGGCGGGGTGAGCGCCGCGGCGCCGCTCGCAGGTCCCGTCGGGCGGCCCCCGAATGAATCTGGTTCCTACTCGCTGCCCGTGCTATGCAATCCGCAGTACTTGACAGGGGTGACCCATCCCAAATAGGGTCACTGCTGCGACCCCTTAGGAGCTTGAGATGACGAAGCAAAAGGCCCAGTCGCCGACTGACGGGCCGGTCGAGATCCCCGAGCTGCTGTCCATCCTGCCGCTGCGCAACTCGGTGCTGTTCCCGGGGAGCATCATCCCCATCGACGTGGGACGGAAGAAGTCGGTCCGTCTCGTCGAGGAGGCGATCAGCAAGGAGCGTCCGGTCATCGGCATCCTCACGCAGCGCGACGCGCGCACCGAGGATCCCGCCGACGCGGACCTCTACACCGTCGGCTGCGCGGCGCGCATCCTGAAGGTCATCAAGCTCGCCAAGGACAACTTCAGCGTCATCCTGCAGGGCGTCAGCCGCGTGCGCATCCTCGAGTACACGCAGCGCGACCCCTTCATCGTCTCGCGCGTGCAGGCGATGCCCGACCTGACCAAGCCCGACGTCGAGCTCGACGCCCTGGTGCTGAACCTGAAGGACATCGCCAAGCGCGTGGTGAAGCTGATGCCGGAGCTGCCGAAGGAGGCCTCCGCGCTCCTCGACAGCGTCACCGAGCCAGGCCAGCTCGCCGACCTGATCACCTCCAACCTCGACATCACCGTCGAGGAGAAGCAGGAGATCCTGGAGACCTTCGATCTGAAGGCGCGCCTGCGCAAGGTGCTCGCCTTCCTCTCGCGCCAGCTCGAGGTGCTCAAGGTGCGCGAGAAGATCAACACGCAGGTCCAGGAGGAGATGGGCCGCAACCAGCGCGAGTACGTCCTCCGCCAGCAGCTGAAGGCGATCAAGGAGGAGCTGGGCGAGCTCGACGAGAGCGGCGGCGACCTCGAGGAGTTCAAGGAGAAGATCACCGGCGCCCAGATGCCGGCGGAGGCCGAGAAGGCCGCGCTGAAGCAGTACGAGCGCCTGAAGGTGATGCAGCCCTCCTCGGCGGAGTACACCGTCACCCGCACCTACCTCGAGTGGCTGGTCGAGCTCCCCTGGGTCAACGCGACCGAGGACAACCTCGACATCGACAACGTGCGCAAGGTCCTCGACGAGGACCACTACGACCTCGAGAAGATCAAGAAGCGCATCGTGGAGTACATCGCGGTGCGCAAGCTGAAGCCCGACAAGAAGGGCCCCATCCTCTGCCTGGTGGGACCTCCGGGCGTCGGCAAGACCTCGCTCGGGCGCTCGGTCGCGCGCGCGATCGGCCGCAAGTTCATCCGCGTCTCCCTCGGCGGCGTGCGTGACGAGGCGGAGATCCGCGGGCACCGGCGGACCTACGTCGGCTCGCTCCCGGGCCGCATCATCCAGAACATGAAGAAGGCGGGGACCATCAACCCGGTCTTCATGCTCGACGAGATCGACAAGCTCGGGCACGACTTCCGCGGCGACCCGGCCTCGGCGCTCCTCGAGGTCCTCGACCCCGAGCAGAACAACTCCTTCTCGGATCACTACCTCGAGGTCCCCTACGACCTCTCGCGGGTGATGTTCATCGCCACCGCGAACTTCATGGACCCGGTCCCGCCCGCGCTGAAGGACCGCCTCGAGATCCTCGAGCTCCCCGGCTACACGCGCGACGAGAAGATGCAGATCGCGCGGCAGTTCCTGGTGCCCAAGCAGCTGGAGGAGCACGGGCTGACGCCGGAGAAGCTGAAGTTCGAGGACAAGGCCGTCGGCGAGATCATCGACTCCTACACGCGCGAGGCCGGCGTCCGCAACCTCGAGCGTGAGATCGCCAACGTCATCCGCGGCTGCGCGGTGAAGGTCGCCGAGGGCAAGACCGACGGGCTGCCGCCCATCGACCCCGAGCTGCTCTCGGAGTTCCT
>JAKLHH010000092.1 GCA_022710245.1 Myxococcota bacterium | reverse complement strand
GACACCTCGCCGCTGCCGCACCTGCTGAAGACCGCGGCCGTCCACACCCTGATCAAGGCGCAGAAGGGCTTCGGCTCCTTCCAGGGGCACGACGACGTGAAGATCGCCTACGCGGTCCTCAAGGTGCCCCTCGAGAAGGGCGCGATCGTCGTGCTGCCCGGCCGCACCGAGGCCTACCTGAAGTACTTCGAGACGGTCTTCGACCTGATGGGCCTCGGCTACTCCTTCTACCTGATGGATCACCGCGGCCAGGGTCTCTCGGGGCGCATGCTGGACGACCCGCAGAGGGGCTACGTCTATGACTTCCAGGACTACGTCGTCGACGTGAAGACCTTCATCGACACGGTGGTCAAGCCGGGGTCGCCCGGCAAGCCGATCATCGTCCTCTCCCACTCGATGGGCGGCGGCATCACCACCGCCTTCGCCGAGACCTTCCGCGACGACCTGAAGGCGGCGGTGCTGGTCTCCCCGATGGAGATGATCGCGCTCGGCTCCTACCCCGAGGTGGCGGCGCAGAGCCTGGCGGCCGGCGCCTGCCTGATCGGCAAGGGCGGCGACTACGCCATCGGCCAGGGCCCCTACGACCCCGACCGCGTCTTCGCCGGCAACGACGTGACGCACGACGAGTCACGCTTCAACATGAACAAGGAGCTGGTCAAGCAGAACCCGTCCATCGCCCTCGGCGGCGCGACCTTCCGCTGGGTGAAGGAGAGCATCGAGGGGACCTGGGGCGCACGGCTCTGGGCGTGGCGGATCAAGACGCCGCTCCTCCTCCTGCAGGCGAGCGACGACACGGTGGTCAAGCTCGCGGGCCAGGACAGCGTCTGCTCCTCGGCCAAGTCCTGCCAGAAGATCGCCTACGCGGGCGCGAACCACGAGATCCTGCAGGAGCTCGACTCCATCCGCGACCCGGCGCTGCAGGCGATCCGCGACTTCATCAAGAAGCAGCAGACGAACTAGCCCTCGCGCCGCTCCCCCTGCCTCCACCCCACACAGTCCACCTGGGTTGCGCTCGAGGTGAGCGAGGCCCGCTGACCGCGCCCCCTCAGAACGAGATCGTGTCGAGGTAGAGGATCCCGTACGCCGTCGCCGGTGACTTGCTGAAGTCGCGGGGGGCGAGCATCACGACCACGCTCTGGCCAGCCAGCGACGAGACGTCGAGGGTGAGCAGCTCCGCCTCGGAGAGGTAGGTGCCGCCGGCCGTGGCTGGCTTGACCGGCAGCTGCGTGAGATCCCGGGAGGCGGTGACGCGGCCGCTCTTGCCCGCCACGCTGACCTCGAACCCCAGCGCCTTGTGCACCCACTCCGGGTTCGCCATCGGGTCACCGCCCACCGCGAGGAGCCCGAGGGTGAGCCGGAGGGTCAGCGTCTTCGCGCCGACCGGGAGCGTGACCGCCCCCCAGGCTCCAGGCGCGGTCAGGCGGAGCACGTGGGTCCCGTCCTGGGCCACCGGCGCGGCGGCGCTCTCCACCTTGGGGGCCGCGAGGGGCGTCCCGGTGAAGCCGTGCAGCGCACCGTCCTCGAAGGAGGTGGGCTCGAGCGCCCCCGCGCCGGCGGCCGGCCCCTCGAAGGTGAGCGAGCTGCTCCAGCGGTTGCCCGCCAGATCGACCAGGCTCGCGTCCGCCGCCGAGAGGGTCAGCTTGCCCGCGCCGAGCGGCAGGTAGCTCTCCGGCCTCAGGTCCACGCGCGTGGTGACGCCGCCCGCCTCGGAGACCGCCTTGGCCGTCAGCGCGACGGAGGCGCCGGCGGTGGTGCGCAGAGCGAACGCCGATCCGGTCACGGCGGCGACCGGCACCGGCTCGGAGAAGTAGAGCTCGATCGCGCCGACCGGCGGGAGAGGGGCGTCGACGTCGCCGTGACGGATGTAGTCCACCTGGGGGCCGGCGGTGTCGAGGGTGATGGGCAGATCGAGGGTGAAGGGGGCCTGGTCGATCATGTCGCCGGCGAGCAGCGAGGCTGTGCCCTTGCCGTGCAGGCGCGTGGGCTGGCCCCCGCTGTCGAGGTCGAGGACCAGCTCATCGCAGGCGTAGATGACCTCCTGGTCCACCTTGAGCGAGACGGCCGAGAGGCGCAGCGCGGAGGCGCCCACCTCGACGCCGGCGACGACCGGCTGGCCCCACTCGAGCGCGAGCAGCGCCGACGGTGTGGCCCCCTGGGAGAGCCGGAGGGCGATCTTCTCCGGGCGCGTGGTGGCGAGCTGGCCGCCGAGCTTGACCTCGCCCTTCGCGGTGAAGGCGGGGCCCCGGCCGGGCAGGGCGTCGCCCGAGGGCGCGCCGTCGTGGAGCCCCGCGTCGGCGAGCGGGGTGGGGCTGGCAGAGCAGCCGAGCAGCAGCAGCCCGGCGAGGATCGGGGTGAGCTTGTTGATGTGCATTGGACCTCCCGGGCGGCGATGGATTCACGAACCGGGCCAGCCTCGGAGCCGCAAGAGACAAGGGCCCGCCTCTGCCCGGCTGTCAAACGCATGCGACACCGCGAAGCAGCCGAGCGCGAGGTTCATCAAGGATGGCGGGCAGGTGCCCTCGCTGTGCCTGGGTGTGCCACGCGGGAGGGTGAAGAGACCCCGCGACAGGCGGCTGGCTCGAGGGGCCCTGGGTCAGCGTGGGAGCTTCGAGCGCACCAGCGCCTCGAGGCCGCCGGCGAGGATCAGCTCCTGCGCGGCGGGGCCCATCGGCGAGAGCGCGTGGTCGGCGCCGCGCCAGCGAGCGACGGAGTGGGCGAAGTCCACCTGCAGGTCCCCGGCGGGGATCGTCTTCGCGCTCTGCGCCTCGGCCGCGAACGCCGCGCGCACGGCCTCGCAGAGGGCAGGGCTCTCGAGGCAGATGAACGCGTTGTTGAAGGCGTTCCTTAGGTAGGTCTGCGAGAAGCTCGCGGCGATCACCATACGGATCCCGCGGTGCTTGAGCGCCGTCGCCGCCTGCTCGCGCGAGGAGCCGGTGCCGAAGTTCCGCCCGGCGATCAGCACGTCGCCCTCGCGCGCGATGGCCTGGAAGGCCGGGTCGTAGTTCGCCATCACCGCGGCGGCCATCTCCGCGGGGGTCAGGTTGTCGCGGTAGGTGACGTCCTTGCCGTAGATCCCGTCGGTGTTCAGGTTGTCGACCGGGAGCAGCAGCGCGCGCCCGTCGAGGGCGGCCGGGAACCCGGGGAGGATGGCGACCGCGCGCGGCTCGGCAGCGAGGTCGAGGCTCCGCAGCCGCACCTCGGGCACGCTCTCATCGGCGGTGACGCCGGGCGGGAGCGCGATGCGGCCGGCGATCGCGGAGGCCGCGACCACGGCCGGGCTGGCCAGGTAGCTCTTCGCGTCGCGAGCGCCCATGCGGCCCTTGAAGTTGCGGTTGGTGGCGGAGATGCCGACCTCGCCCGCCTCGAGGGTGCCGGCGCCGAGGCCGATGCAGGCGCCGCAGCCGGCGGGCAGCGCCGTGCCGCCGGCCTCGAGGAGCGCGCCCCAGACCCCGCGCCGCCGCGCCTCCTCCTCGATCTCGAGGGACGCCGCGGCGAGGAAGAGCTTCACGCCGGGGGCGAGCCGCTTGCCGCGCAGCACCGCCGCGGCCTCCTCCAGATCCTCGAGGCGGCCGTTCACGCAGGAGAGGAGGTAGGCCTTGTGCACCGGCACGCCCTCGCGGGCGAGGCGCGCGGCGGGTGCGGCCGCGAAGACCGTGTCGGGGCCGGAGACGTGCGGCGAGACCTCGCCGAGGTCGAGGACGATCTCGGCGGCGTAGCGCGCGTCTCCGTCGGGGCCGGGAGGGCTCGCCTCCCAGGCGGCGATCATCGGCTCGTCGAGGCGCGCGCCGAGCCCGAGCTGGGCCAGGCGGCGCGCGCGGCCACGCAGGTACTCGGCGGTGCGCCCGTCGAAGGGGAACCAGCCGACCAGCGCCCCCCACTCGGTGCTCATGTTGGCGATCGTCATCCGCTCGGCGACGGAGAGCGCGGCGACGCCGGGCCCGGCGAACTCCACCGCGGCGTTCAGCACCTCCTCCTTGTTGTAGAGGCCGCAGAGCGTGATGATCACGTCCTTGCCGCGCACGCCGGGGCGCAGCTCGCCCTCGAGGACGACGCGCACCGCCCGCGGCACCTGCCACCAGGTGACGCCGGTCGCCCAGATCGCGGCGGCGTCGGTGCGCACCACCGGCGTGCCCAGCGCCGCGAGGGCGCCGTACATGTTGGAGTGCGAGTCCGAGGCGACGACGAGCGAGCCCGGGTGGACGAAGCCGCGCTCGATCATCAGCTGGTGGCCGATCCCCGCCCCTGCCGGGTGGAAGACGATCCCCTGCTCGCGGGCGAAGGCCTCGATCTTGTCATACTTGGCGCGGTTCTCCGGCCCGGTGTCCTGGACGTCGTGGTCGAGCGCGAAGACCGGCTGCGTGGGATCGGCGACGCGCGTCGCGCCGATGGAGCGGAACTTCGGGATCACCGCGCCGGTGTTGTCGTGGGTCAGCACGTGGCGGGGGCGCATGGAGACCATGTCCCCGGCGCGCACCACCTGCCCGGGCGCGAGCCCGACGGCGTGGGCCTGAACGATCTTCTCGGTCGCGGTCTGCCTGGTGCTCATCGGATCCTCCTCGGAGGGGCGTACTCTAGCATTGCCAGGGCTCGACGTGCTTCGTTGACAGCGCTCGCCCGCCGGCGCGACCATGAACGGGTAGCACCAGCGGCGAGGGGGTCATGCGCGGACAGCAACGGTTACTGATCGGGCTCCTCACCCTCGCCGGGCTGCCCGCGGGCTGCGGCTCGCGCTCGGTGGGGGTGGGCGGCGATGGGGCGCCGCCGGTCGGCGATGCGCGCCGGGATCGCTCCCGCGCGGACCGGCCGCGCTTCGACCAGCCGCCGGCGCTCCCGCGGCAGCTCGCCTGGGCGAAGGCCTTCCAGGGCGGCGAGGTGCGAGCCCTGGCCGTCGGCGCCGACGGCTCGCTCTTCCTCGCTGGCCAGTCGCAGGGCGAGCTCGACCTCGGCGGCGGTCCGCTCTCTCCGGGGGTCTTCCTCACCAGCTTCAGCCCGGCGGGGGAGCACCGCTGGTCGCACCGCTTCGGGGAGTACGGCGATGAGGTCTCGGCGCTCGCGCTCGGCGGCGACGGCAGCCTCACCCTCGGCGGCGCAGTGAACGGCGGCGTGAACTTCGGGGGCGGTCAGCTCTGGGGCGGGCGTCGCCTCTTCGTCGCCGGCTTCAGCGCGGCCGGCGCCTACCGGTGGGCCACCTGCTCGGGCGGGGAGGCGGCCTACGGGCTCGGCCTCGCCCTCGCCGCGGGCCCGAGCAACGTCTACCTGGCGGGCCAGTTCGACAAGAGCCTCGACCTCGGCGCCGGCCCGATGATCAGCGCCGGGCATCGCGACATCTTCGTCGCCAGCCTGTCGGGCAGCGCGGGGAGCGTGCGCTGGGCCAAGCGCTTCGGCGCCGAGCAGGAGGACATCGTCGACGGGGTCACCGTCGACGGGGCCGAGAACGTCACCGTCAGCGGCCGCTTCTCCCTGACCGTGGACTTCGGCGGCGGCCCCATCGCCGCGGCCTGGCACAACAAGATCTTCGCGGCCAGCTACACCAGCGCGGGCGCGCACCGCTGGTCGAAGTGCTTCTCGGTCCTCGAGTCGGTGGGCTCGGCGCAGATCGCCGCGAGCCAGGCCGGGGAGCTGGGCCTGGCCGGCTACGTCGCGGGCTCGGTCAACTTCGGCGACGTGACCCTGACCACGCCGGGCACCGAGCCGCGCTGCTTCGTGGCGCGCCTCGGCCCCGCCGGCGAGCACCGCTGGTCGAAGCTCCTCGAGGCTGCCGGCCAGTGTCTGGCGCAGGCGGTCGCGGTGGATGGGGCTGGCGGGCTGCACCTCGGCGGTTACTTCACCGACACGGTCGACCTCGGCGGCGGTCCGCTGAAGACGCGGGGGCAGTGGGACGCCTTCGCAGCAGACCTCACCGGCGCCGGCGCCCACCGCTGGTCGGCGTCGCTCGGCGGCTCTGGCTACGACGACGTGCACGCGCTGGCGCTGGGGCCGGACGGCGCGCTCTTCCTCGCCGGCGGCTTCGACGGGGAGCTCGCCGGCGCGGGGGTGAAGCTCACCGGCGGACAGGAGGCGCTCTTCGTGATCAAGCTCACCCCGTGAGGCCCCGTGAGGAGCGCCGCTTGCCGCGCCCCCGTCCTGATGGTCAAATCGTCAGCGTGAGCCGAGTGGAGCAAGCGCAGCAGACGCGCGTCGTCGCCCTGGTCGGGGCGGAGCTCGAGGAGAACCTCTCGCTCCGCTACCTCGCCGCGGCGCTGGAGCGCGCGGGCCTCGAGCCGCGGCTGCTCGCCTTCAGCTCGGGCGCCGACCAGGCCGGCGTGGTGGAGGCCGTCCTCGCCGAGGCGCCGCTGGCCGTCGGCGTCTCGATCCCGTTCCAGCACCACGCGCGCGAGCTGATGGCGCTGCTCGAGGCGATCCGCGGCGCGGGCTACCGCGGGCACCTGACCGTGGGTGGGCACTTCGCCACCTTCGAGCACGCGGCGCTCCTCCGCGACCTGCCGGCCCTCGACTCGGCGGTGCGGCACGAGGGCGAGGAGACGATCGTCGAGCTCTGCCAGCGGCTCCTCCGTGGGGAGGCGCTCTCCGGGGTCCCCGGCCTGGTCACCCGGGGCGAGGGCGGGCCGGTCGTCGGACCGCCGCGCGCGCTGCCGGAGCTCGACGCGCTGGCGCCGCCGCTCAGGCCGGCCGAGCCGCACCAGGTCCTCGGCGTCCGCTCCGCCCCCATCCTCGGCAGCCGCGGCTGCACCGGCGCCTGCGCCTTCTGCTGCATCCACGCCTACGGCGCGGCGGCCAGCGGGCCACGCTATCGCACGCGCTCGCCCGAGGCGATCGCCGAGGAGATGGCGATCGAGCACGAGCGTCGCGGCGTGCGGCTCTTCATCTTCCACGACGACAACTTCCTCGTGCACGACCGGGCGCGGAACCTGGAGCGCTGCCAGCGCCTCGGCGAGGCGCTCCGGGCGCGCGGCCTCGCGGGCGAGGTGGGGCTGGTGGTCAAGTGCCGGCCCGACGACGTGGAGCGCGAGCTCTTCGCGCTGCTGCGGGAGCTCGGGATGATCCGCGCCTACGTGGGCATCGAGAGCGCCTCGCGCGAGGGCGTCGCCTGCCTGCAGCGTGGCATGCCGCTCGACGCTGGCCGCAGGGCGCTCGCCATCCTCGGCGAGCTCGAGGTCTACTGCTCCTTCAACCTGCTCCTCTTTCACCCCGACGCGACCCTCGGCAGCGTCGAGGCAGAGCTCGCCTTCCTCGCCGACTTCTGCGAGGCGCCCTTCAACTTCTGCCGCGCGGAGGTCTACGCGGGGACGCCGCTGCAGGCTCGCCTGGCGGCCGAGGGGCGACTGGCCGGGAGCTACCTCGCCTGGAGCTACGAGCTCGCCGACCCGCGCGCCGAGCTGCTCTTCCGCGTGGTGACGACCGCCTTCGCGACGCGCAACTTCAAGCCCGACGGGATCGCGAACCTCAACATGGGGCTCCGCTACGACGCCGAGGTGGTGCGTCGCTTCCATCCGCGCGCCTGGGATGCCGCGCTGGGGGCGGAGCTCCGCGGGCTCTCGCGCCGGATCGGCGAGGACAGCGTGGCCGGGCTGCGGCAGGCCCTCGTCTTCGCGCTGGGCGCGGAGCTCGAGGACCAGGCCTCGGCCAAGGCGTTCACCCTCGAGCTGGCGCGGGCCGTGGCCGCGGCGGACCTCGCCTTCCTCGGCGAGGTGAAGGCGCTGCGCCGCGAGCTCGAGCGGCGGATCCAGATCAAGGAGGCTGCATGACCATCAGGGAGATCTCGAAGAAGCTGGTCCTCGGCGGCGGCGTCACGCTGGCCAGCGTCGGCCTCACCACCTGCAGCGACGACGGGGCGGTGGATCCCGCGCCGCCGCCGCTCCAGTGCAGCGAGGTCGGCTCGGGCCAGACCCTCGGGGCCAGCGGCACGGTGAGCGGGACCCAGCTCGCGGTCCGGGTGGTCCACAACGGCACCTACCGCAGCCAGGCGGGCTGGAAGGAGGGCGCCAGGGTGACGGCGCTCTCTGGCCTGGCGAAGGTCGTCAGCGCGACGCCCTCCCGCACCGAGATGGGCGTCCTCGACGTCATCCTCGAGCTGCAGGCGCCGAGCACGACGAGCGGGAGCTTCCTCCTCGAGGGGACGCTCGCGGACGCGCAGAACACCTGCCCGGTGAAGAGGCAGTTCACCTTCAGCATCACCGGCAGCGCGGTGAAGCTCACCGAGCTCCGGCGGCAGCTCCCGCTCGAGCGGCGAGGCGAGGCTCGCATCGAGCTGGTCCGGCGCGAGGGGCGCGAGGTCGAGCTGCGCGCGCGCGCCAGCGCCGGGGGGCGCGTCGGCTGGACGGTGACTGGCGGCAGCCTCGCGGTGGCCCCGGGGCGCGTGCGCTGGTCGCTGCCCGAGGCCCCCGGCCTCTACCAGGCCGAGCTCCTCGTCGAGCACGAGGACGGGCTCGCGCTCGACACGCTGGTCCTCGAGGTCGGCTGAGCCTCCGTCCTACGCGCCGAGGTCGATGCCGAGCTGGGCGAGCTTCCGGGCGAGCCCCTCGGGCGTGTTGAGCGTGTGCACGAAGGTGCCGTCCCCGCGCGCGTAGGAGAGGAGCCCGCCGTCGGGGAGCAGCGCGACCAGCACCTCGTCCTCGGCCGCGGGCGACCGGTACGAGCGCGCCTCCACCCCGTGTCCGAGGAGCGCGGCGGGCGTCAGGCGCGGGTCGGCCCCGCGCAGCACCTCGCGGCCGGGGCAGCCGCGGATCGGCGCCCAGCTGAAGCGGGCGCGGAGCTCGGCGACGGTCATCGCCGGCGGCCGCGCGAGCGCGCGAGCGCCAGGCCGAGGAGCAGAAGGAGGACGCCGGGCAGCGTCGCGTCCGCAGCCCCGCCGACCGCGCAGAACCCGGCCGCGTTCGGGCGCGACGAGGGCGTGGCCGGTGTCGGCGTCGGCGTCGGCGTGGCGTCAGGCTTCGGCTCCTCGGGCTGCGGATCGATCGGCGCGGTCCCCGGAGGGCTCACCGTGATCGTGAGGCAGACCGCGTCGTCCTTGGGGCCGCCCTGGTCAGAGAACCAGTTGACGCCCTCCTGCACCAGGTTGAAGCACTCGGTGAAGGTCTTCGTCTCGTCGACCGCAGGCGCGGTCAGGCTGAAGGTCAGGGTCGCGCTGGCGCCCGGCTGGGTCGCCGTCATCGCCGCGGCGCGGTTCTCCTTGATCCAGCCCGCGGCGCGGAAGGGGCTCGCGCGGTCGCGGGGGGTGCTGGTGCCGAGCCGGGTGTCTGCGTCCCACGCCTTGGTGCCGGTGTTCTTGTAGGTCAGCTTCACCGTCGCCGTGCCGCCGGCCTGCATGGTCGCTGGCGAGCTCTGGTCGACCAGCACCGCGCGATACGCGGGCTCTACCTGCGAGGGCGTGCCATAGACGGTGATGTGCCACTTCGCCGAGACGTAGGACCAGCTGTAGACGGCCCCGCCGCCGTCGTGGTTGGGGTAGGTGCCGAGGGTCTTGTCGCCGTACGGGTCGTTGACGATCAGCTTGCCGTCGGAGGTGTAGCCCTTCACCGTGATCAGGTGGCCCGCGGAGGTGAGCTGCGTCGAGAGCACCACCGCCTTGCCAGCGTCGAGCTCGGCCTTGAGGTCAGCGAAGGTGGAGGAGCCGAAGAAGTCCGAGCTGAGGTCGTGCTTCTTCGCGTAGTCCTGCATCCGCCACGCCCAGCCGGCGCCGTCGTCGGTGCACCAGCCGTAGGCGCCGTGCGCGGGGCTGCCCTTGGAGTCGGTCTGCATGCGGTCGAAGGTGGTGCCGAACGCGGTGTAGGTATAGGCGACGTAGGCGCCGAAGTCGCTCTGGTGCGAGGAGGGCGTGGAGACCGTGACCGGCCACGGCTTCAGGCGGCCGAAGGCCTGGACCGCCATCACCGTCGAGGTCGGTCCGCAGGCCCAGTAGCCGGCGAAGTCATCCGGCGTGTCGTAGACCTGATGGACGTAGGGCATGGTGGCGAAGGTGGCGAGGAGCGGCGCCACGGAGGGCGCCCCCGGCCTCGCGAGCGGCCGTGCGCGCTCCACGCGCGCGCCGCTCGAGAGCTCCACCGTCACGACCCGGCTGGAGCCCTCCAGGCGATAGCTGAGCTCTCCGTCGACGAGCCGGAGCTCGACGGGGAGGGCGCCGCGCTCCTCGGCGACCACGCGGCTGCGGCCGTCGAGGTCGGCGAGGAGCACCTGGACCCGCTGGTCGGGCGCCGGGGCCGTGGAGATGCTGCCCTCGACCCGCGCGAAGGCGATCGCGTCGCCGACCTGGGTGAAGCCGTGGTGGTGGGCGACGCCGCCGGCCGGGACCAGCTCCCGCACCGCGCCCGAGCGCGGGTCGACGCGGGCGAGCCCCTCCGCGGGCAGGTCGCCTGGCGCCAGGCGCGTCACCAGCAGCCAGCCGTCGTCGCTCCAGCCCACCACGCGTCCGGCGTCCTCGAGCGCCGGCGCGCACCGCACGGGAGCCGCGCCAGCCTCGCCGGTCCAGAGCTCACCTCCCGCCTGCAGCACCCTCGCTCCCCCGGACCACAGCGCCCGCGGCGCTCGCTCCACGACCAGCGCGTAGCGCTCGCCGTCCGGCGACCACACCGGGGTGGAGAGCGAGCTGGTGCGGTCGGTGCGCAGGAGCATCCGCGTCGCCGAGCCCAGCAGGGCGAGGAGGCTGGCGCCGCCGCGATCGCCGTGATGGATCACCGCGAGGACGCGGCTGCCGCCAGGCTGCAGCGCGCCGGTCACGCGGTCGAGGTGGATGCTCTCGACCGGGACCGCCGCGAGCGGGGGCCCGCCGGCGTGGAGCTCCCAGACGTTGAGACCAGCAGCGCGGACCTCCAGCTCGGAGCCGGGCTCCCCTGCGGGAGGAGCGCAGGAGGTGACGAGCAGCGCAGCCAGGACCAGCAGCCTCGGGGGAAGGGGATGGCTCGGCATGTCACCTGGGTGAGCAAGGCCTGTGCCGGCCAGCGCTCCCGGCTCCACCGGTGCTTGCCGCGGTGGGCCCGTGGTCCCTGAGCAGCGCTGCGCACACCTGGTTGCAGCATCCGGTGCGCACGACCTTGACGCGCACCGTCGAGCCTCGTCATCAGCGCTCTGGCGAGCTCAGGAGAGGCTCAGGAGGAGAGGCGCGACGCGAACTCCTCGGCGCTGTTCCAGCGCGCGGCGCGATCCTTGGCGAGGCACCTCTGCACCGCCTCCTCGACGGTGGCTGGCAGCTCGGGCACCAGCTCGCGAAGCGGCCGCGGCGGCTCGCTGCAGTGGAGGAAGCCGACGGCTATCGGCGACTCGGCGATGAACGGGGGCCGCCCCGCCAGGAGGTGGTAGGTCATCGCTCCGAGCGCATAGAGGTCCGTGCGGTGATCGATCTCCTGGCCGCGGATCTGCTCGGGCGCCATGTAGTCCGGAGTGCCGAGGATCAGGCCCGTGGCCGTCAGGCTGCTCAGGTACGAGGCCTTGGCCAGCCCGAAGTCGATCACGCGCACCTCCCAGCGCTCGTTGACGAGCACGTTCTGCGGCTTCAGGTCGCGGTGGATGACTCCCACGGCGTGCGCTGCGGCGAGCGCCTGGGCGACCTGGGCGACCACGGTGCGGACCTCGGCCAGCGGCAGCGTTCGTCGCTGCGCCAGGATCTCGGCGAGCGTCTTGCCGGGGAAGTCCTCCATCGAGAGGAAGAGGACGCCTCCGTCCTCGCCGAGATCGTGGATCCGGATCACGTTCGGGTGGGTGACCTTGCGCGCGGCGCTCGCCTCGCGACGGAACCGATCCGCGGCGCCGGGGTCCTCGGCGGCGTTGCGTGCGATCACCTTGAGCGCCACGGGCTCGCCGATCTGCGGATCGCTCGCCAGGTAGACCGCGCCCATCGCGCCGCGGCCGATCAGCTGCTGGACGCGGAAGCGGCCGAGCGCGGTGCCCGTCGCGAGCTGGCCGCTGCTCGCGGCCTCGGCCCCGGACGCGGCCGCCGGCGCGGGGAGGGCGAGCTGGCTCTGCTGCGCGGCCAGGCGGTTCAGGCGCGTGTTCAGCTCGAGGTCCACCGAGCAGACGATGGTCTCCAGGTTCTGCACGCGCTGCTCGAGGAGGGCGCGCTCCTTCTCCAGCACAGCGAGGCGCTGGCGCTCCTCCGGCGCGACCCCCGCCTCCCTCTCGAGCAGCAGGTTGCGGTGCTTGAAGTACTGGCGGATGCCGACAATGGCGACCGGCATGCCGAAGACGCAGAGCAACGCGACGATGGCGACTTCCATCGCAGCCGGTCGTAGTACGGCCTCCGGGCGCGGTCAAGCGTCCCGGGTGGTCGGCACGCGCGGAGCTCACTCGCTCTCGGACGCGGCCTTCTTGGACGTCGGGTCCACCCGGGGAGGGAGCAGCCCTTTCTTGGTCGTCTTGGCGGCGGGCAGACCGAGGCCGGGCAGGTCCGCCTTCTTCGCCTTGGGCTCAGGCTTCGCCTTGGGCTCAGGCTTCGCCTTGGGCTCGGGCTTCGCCTTGGGCTCGGGCTTCGCCTTGGGCTCGGGCTTCGCCTTGCGCTCGGGCCTCGCCTTGCGCTCGGGCTTCTCCCTGCGCTCGGGCCTCCCCTTG
>JAKLHH010000919.1 GCA_022710245.1 Myxococcota bacterium | reverse complement strand
GGACCACGGCGGCGTCCGCGTGCGCCTGGACGTCACCGGCGTCGAAGGCGCGCGAGACCTGGTAGCCGAGCTCGCCGAGGAAGAGGTAGAGCACCTTGCTGCCGCCCTCGGCCGGGCTGTAGGTGGAGGGCGCGGCGCGGGCGTCGCCGGCGAGGAGCGCGAGCGCGGCGAGGAGCGCGAGCGCGGCGAGCGCGAGGGGCAGCCTCGCCCGGCTCGCCCGGCGTCGGCTCCTCGGGCGGCCCGCGCGGCTCATGCGGCTCACGCGACCTCCCCGCTCTGGGCCAGGACGTCGCGCTCGAGGGCGTGGAACTCGGCGAGCCCCGGCGGCCGCTGCCCGAGCACCGACTGCTCGGCGGCCAGCGTAACCGCCGCGAGGGTCTGCCTGAGCGCGGGCCGCGAGGCGAGGCGGCGCACGTACTCCCAGTTGGTGGTGGTCTCGTCGAGGGCCAGGTGGCGGCTGCGCTCGAGCGCGAGGAGCGTGGCCCGGTGCAGCGCGGCGAAGGCCTCGGGGAGCCGCCCGGCCGCGGCCAGGCGACGGCACTCGGCCAGGTCGACCTGCCAGGGGCTGCGCGGGCTGGCCGACGCGGGCCGCTCCTCGGGCTCCGGCTCGATCGCCGCCGCCGCGGAGCTCCGCCCGTAGCCGGAGCGGAGCGCGAGGTAGAGCGGGATCAGCATCGCCACGAGGATCAGCCCGAGCAGGAGGTAGCCGAGCCCGGCCGGCATCGCGGGCGTCCCCACCCGCACGGGCGGCCGCGACTCACGCTCCTCGTCGCTGCCGCGCCTCCCGCAGCCCTGGTCGTCCTTGCCCTTCACGTCCTGCTGGACCCGCTTGATCCCCAGCCGCTGGTAGATGCGATCGAGGCGCGCGTGGGTGTCCTTGACGTCGGGCGGCTGCGCCTGCGAGCGGGCCTCCTCGGCCTCGGCCTTCGGCCGCGAGCGCTCGCCGTCCTTGCCCGCCGCGAGCTGACCCGCCCCCAGGTGGAGCGCCGCCATCAGCCCGAGGACCAGCCAGGGCAGCGTTCGCCGTCTGTGGGTCGAAGGTCGCGGCCGCTTCGCCCGACCTCCCCGGCCGGGCGGCGGCGCTCCCCGGCGACCGTGGCACGGCTCACCCCGCATTGCTGCGCTCCAGCTGCTCGGCCCGCGCCCGGAAGGCGAGCTCGAGGTCCCACCCCTCCTTGCGCGTGCGCACGTCGAGGTAGACGAAGAACCAGACCAGCGTCGCGAAGGGCGCCGCGAGCGCGAAGCCGACGAGCAGCACCAGGTGCCAGTACGACTGGAAGAGGGTCAGGTTGCCGAGCGCCGCGAAGGTGAGCCCGAAGACCTTCACGTTCAGGAAGTGGAGCAGCGAGCCGAAGGCGAGCGAGAGGTAGCCGACCAGCGCGGCCGTGTTCGCCGCGTGGGCGAGCACGTGGCCGTGGAAGCCGGAGGCGAAGCGCCGCCCGCGCCGGAAGGAGGCGCCGAGCGGGGAGCCCTCGAGGAGCACGATCGGCCCGAGGAACCAGCTCGAGCGCCAGAGGTAGAGGCCGGGCACGAGGAGCGCCGCCATGCCGGCGAGGACGATGACGCGGTTGACCAGGAAGAGGAGCAGGAAGGGGAAGACCCGCCGCGCCGTCTGACCGGCCACCAGCCCGAAGCTCACCCGCGGGGTGAAGACGAGGTGCCCGACGGTGGTGACGAGCGGCGCCGAGAAGATCGGCGCCAGCACCGGCACCGCGAGCCAGGCCCAGAAGGGGTGCAGCTCCCAGACCACCAGGAAGAGCAGCGTCAGGCCGATCACCCCGACGCTGTAGAAGGCCCAGGCGGCGAGGATCGGCCCGGGCCGGTGCTGCAGCATGCGCGCGGCGAGCGCCACCGTCTGGCCCGTCGTCCGCGGTCGGATCTCGACCTGGAGCTCGTCGAGCTTCACGCGCCGAGCTCCTCGAGCCTGACGCCGCGCAGGCGCCAGCGTCCGCAGAAGCCGAGGTACCAGACGAGGAAGGCCGCGCAGCAGCCCCCGTAGATGAACTTCACCACCACCGGCAGCCCCGACGGCGAGAAGAACCCCTCGGTGAGCGCCGCGCCGACGAGGAGCGTGGCCGCGCCGACGACCAGCCGCACCGCGTCCCGGGCCGCGAGCCTGAGCGACTCGCTCCGCCGCCGGCTGCCGGTGGCGATCAGGCCGAAGCCGAGCCGCAGCCCGGCCGCACCCGAGAGGCAGATGGCGGTGAGCTCGAAGGGACCGTGCCCGATGATGAACGAGTAGAGGTTCATCGCCGAGGGCGTCTGCGCGATGAAGCCGACGATGGCGCCGATGATGATGCCGTTCATCAGCAGCACGATCACGCTGCCGAGCCCGAGGAAGATCCCGGCCGCGAAGCACTCGAAGGCGATGCCGATGTTGTGCTGCACGTAGAAGCCGGCCATCGCCACGTTGGTCCGCTGGTCGCGCCCGCCCTGGCCCTCCTGGTACATCTTCTCCATGCTCTCCAGCATCGGCCGCGGCACCAGCTGGGTGACGACCTGATCGTCGATCGCGGAGAGCCCGATCATCCCCACCATGGGCCCGTAGAACAGCAGCAGCCCGGCGGCCACGTAGGCCGCGTTCCGCCGCACGGTGAGCGGGAAGATCACCGAGAAGAAGCGCCACACGCGCGAGAGCTCGAAGGGCGGCGCCACGTAGAAGACGTTGTGGCTGCGCGCGGTGAGCGTGTTCAGGTAGTCCACCAAGTCGTCGGGGTAGCCGAGCGCGCGCGCCCGCGCGAGGTCGGCGCAGGCGCTGCGAAAGAGCGCGGCGAAGCGCGAGAGCTCGGCCGGCGCGGCGCGCAGGCGCCGGGCGCGGGCCGAGGTGGCGAGGAGCTGCTCGAGCGCGACCCAGTCCTGCTGCCGCCGCTGCACGAACTCGGCGGCGGTCATCGCCTCGCCTCCCGCCCCTCGCCGCCGGCCGCGGCGCCAGGCTCCTGCTGGGTCGAGGCGTGCAGCCGCAGGAGGAGCTCGCTCGCGCTCGCCGCCCGCGGCAGGTTGAAGCGCCGCGCGTAGGCCGCGGCCAGGATCTCGGCCAGCTCCTCGCAGCGGTCAGGGTGCAGCCGGTCCTTGCGCACGACGAACTCCTGCAGCAGGCGCCGCTCCTGGTTGGAGAGCGCCACCCGCCGGAGGTCGGGCTGGACCTGCTCGGGGCTGATCTTCGGCGCGCGCCCGCCGAACCAGGCCTTCTTCTCGTGCACCACGATGGTGTCGGCCGCGAGGTCGCCGAGCCGCTGGAACTTGCGGGTGACGAGGACGCTGAGCGCGCCCACCGCGTAGGTGAGCGGGAGCGCGTCGGCAGCGCGCAGCAGGTTCCGCAGCACGCTGTCGTAGAAGCCGATCGGGTGACCGGCGGCCTTGATCACACGCAGCTCGAAGAGGCGCTTGCCGAGCGACTGGCCGTCCCAGATCATCTCGAAGAGGACGTAGTAGCCCCACTCGACGACGAAGTAGAGGACCATCCAGATCCCGACGCCGGCGAGGAGCGCCGGACCGAGGAAGAGCGCGAAGATCACGGCGAGCACGACCAGCGCGGCGACGCGGATGAGGAAGTCGATCAGGTACGCCTTGCCGCGATCGGCGAGGCTCGCCAGCTCGTAGCTGAAGCTGATCCCCTCCGGGGTGTCGATGGGCAGCGCCGCGCTGATCATGGGACCTCTCGAGCCTCGGGCATTCTATGGGGATCGGGCTGGGACCGGAAAGCGCAATCTTTGCGTGCGTTGCCGCTGCCCTGCCGTTCCGCTAGTCTGACCGGAATAGCCACCGCGGGCTCGCGCGAGGCGGTGGGCGGAGGCAGCCCTCGGATCCGCTCACCAGTTGTTGGTCGCGGCAGCGGCGCACCACCGCCCGACGTGTGCGGCGCCGCGACGATTGTTGGTCGCGGCAGCGGCGCACCACCGCCCGACGTGTGCGGCGCCGCGACAATTCGCCCTTCACCGCGGAGCCTCCGCAGGAGGCGAGCAGGGCGAATCGAGCAGGGCGAATCGAGCAGGGCGAATCGAGCAGGGCGAATCGAGCAGGGCGAATCGAGCAGGGCGAATCGAGCAGGGCG
>JAKLHH010000918.1 GCA_022710245.1 Myxococcota bacterium | reverse complement strand
GCGCGCGGTGCGCGTCGAGAGCAGCCGCGGCGAGGCGGCCTACGTGATGCTCCGCTACACCCCCGACGTGAGCTGGCAGCAGGTGACCAAGGTGCCGGGGCACGTGGTGGTGGTGGTCGACACCTCGGCGGGCGGCGACGACGCCGACCGCCAGCTCCGCTCGGACGTGGCCGAGGCGATCCTGCGCGCCCTCTCCACCTCCGATCGCTTCGCGGTGATGGCGCTCGACCTGGCGCCGACGGTGCTCTACCCGGACCAGGGCCTCGCGCCCGCGGACGAGGCCTCCATCGGCCAGGGGCTCGAGCGGCTCTCCAGCGTGCGGCCGGGCGGCGCCACCGATCTCGGCGCCGCCTTCGACAAGGCCCTGCGGCGCCTGCACGGCACCGCGCAGCCGGCGGTCGTCTACATCGGCGACGGCCGCGCCACCGTGGGCGAGCAGGAGGGCGACGCGCTCGCCGAGCGGGTCACCCGCTCGATGGCCGGCTCCTCGGCGCGGCTCTTCACCATCGCGGTCGGCTCCGACGCGAACCACTCGCTCCTCGCCCGCCTGGCGCGGATCGGCGGCGGCGGCAGCTTCCGCGTCGACCTCTCCGAGCAGGCGGTGCAGGAGGCGCTGCGCTTCGTCGGCCAGCTGAAGACGCCGACGGTGACCAACCTGAAGCTCGACGTCGGGGCGGGCCTCGACCAGCTCTTCTCCTCGGCGGCGGGCAAGCTCTCGCGCGGCCAGGAGGTGACGCTCCTCGCGCGCAGCCACCACCCGCTCCCCTCCTCGGTGAAGGTGACCGGCGAGCTGGGCGGCAAGCCCTTCAGCAAGAGCTACGAGCTCTCGGCCAAGGGCGGCGCCGAGTACTCCTACGTGCCCACGCTCTGGGCGCGCCGCTACCTGGCGCAGCTCCTCGGCGCGGACCAGCAGAAGAACCGCGGCACCATCATCCGGCTCGGCATCGACTACGCGCTGATGACCCCCTTCACCTCCTTCCTGGTGCTGGAGAGCGACGAGGCCTACCAGCGCATGGGGATCCAGCGCCGGGCGCACGACCCGATCTGGGGGCTGGTGCCGCAGGCCTCCCTGGAGGCGGTCGCCGCGGCGCCGCTCGCGCTCTTCGGCTGCTCGGCGGAGAAGGCGGAGGCCCCGGCGACCTCGGCGCGGGTGGCGACCGGCGCGGCGAGCCCGCCCTCGCCGCCGCTCTCGCAGACGGTGGCGAGCGCGCCCCGCCAGCCGGCGCCGGAGCCCTCGGTGGTGAAGGGCGAGGTCGCGGCCCCGGCCGAGAGGCCCCGCGCGAAGGCCAGGCCGCGGCCCGAGGCGAACCGGGGCGGCGGCGCTGATGACGCGCTCGCCGGGCTCCGGGAGAGCGACAGGGCCCCGGGCAGCGGCAACAACAAGGACGCCTACGGCGCGGACCAGACCGCGCTCTCCGTCTGCAGCGACGCTGCGCGCCGCTCCCTCGCGCACCGGCGCGCGCTCTGGGTCAGCCAGCTCGACGTGGCCGGCGGGATCGGCGGCTGGCTGGCCGTCTACCAGCGCGCGGCGAGCCAGTGCGAGCTCCCCCACTGGCGCGATCGCAAGGAGCTCCTCGACCTCCTCCAGCAGCGGGTCAGCACGCCGGCCGAGGTGGGCTCGCTGCTCGCCGCCGCCGGGGACGCGAAGGCGCAGGACTTCGTGCGGCGGCAGCTCCTGCGGCGCGCGGTCACCCCGGCGCTCGCGCAGGCCACGGGCAACGACACGGTCAACTGGGCGCTCGCCGAGGCGGCGCTCGCCAAGGTGAAGGACCCGACCGCGCGCGTCGCCGAGCTCCGGCGCCTCTGCGAGCAGAACCCGCGCTCGCTCGGCTGCGGGCTGCGCCTGCTCGACGCGCTCTCGGCGGCTGGCCGCGCGAGCGACGCGCTCGCCCTCGCCATCAAGCTGCGCGACGACGGACTCGCGACCCCGACGCTGATGCAGCGCACCGGCGACCTCCTCGCCGCGGCGAAGCGGCCGGCGGACGCCATCCGCGCCTACTCCGAGATCGTCGAGTTCTCGCCCAGCGACCCGGCGGCGCGGCAGCTCCTCGGCGACATCTACCTCCGGCACGGCTGGTTCGAGGAGGCCTACCGCCAGTACCGCACGCTCACCGGGGCACGGCCCGACGACCCGCTGGCGACGCTGCGGCTGGCGGCGGCGGCGGCGGGCGCCGGCCGCGTCGACGAGGCGCTCCGCCTCGAGCGCAAGGTCGCCGGGGGCGAGGGCGAGCCGGGGCCGTCCGATCCGCGACGCTGGGCGCGGCTCTGGTCGGCGGCGCGGGTGGCCCGGCTGCTGGCGGCGACGCCGAAGGGCAGCGAGAGCCTGCGCCAGAGCATGGAGCGGAGCCTGCGCCGGCTGCAGACCTTCTCCTCGCCCGGCGTCCTCTACCTGCTCACCTGGGAGGACCGGGGCGCGCACCTCGCGCTCTCCCTCGAGGCGGCCGGCGTGGTGGATCGGGTGGACGGCGGCGCGGCGGGCCTCGCGGCGCTGAGCGGGGCGCCCAGCGAGGCAGCCTCGGTGGCGGCGAAGATCTCGCGGGCCGCCGGCGCCGCGGGCCGTCCCGTGCGCTTCCAGCTGACCGCGATCGTCTGGGACGGGCGCAAGCTCGCGGTGGTCAGCCAGGCCGGCTCGCTCTCGGGCGAGAGCTCGGCGGCGACGATCGCGCTGCCGC
This sequence comes from Myxococcota bacterium, assembly GCA_022710245.1. The sequence continues at coordinate 1,381 of JAKLHH010000918.1, read as the reverse complement.
GCTGACGGCCTCCTCCACTCCGGGGGCGGGGCAGCCGAAGCGCTTGCGGCCCGCACCGCTCCGAGGAGATCATGGCGCCCCTCGCAACCTCCGGAGCGTCGTCACATGGAATGGGTCGTGAAGTTCTTCAAGACCGAGCTCTTCCGCCTCTCGGGGACCTCGGTCACCGCGCTGACGCTGATCTTCTTCGTGCTGACGCTGGTCGCCGCCGCGCTCGCCGGCCGCCTGGTGCGGCGCATGATCCGGCGCTTCTTCAGCCGCCGCGCGGGCGCGCAGAACGAGGGGCTGGCCTACGCCCTCGGCCGCATCTCCCAGTACCTGATCTTCGTCTGCGGCTTCCTCGTCGCCCTCGAGAACGTCGGCATCTCGCTGGGCGCGCTCGCGGCCTTCGGCGCCGTCCTCACGGTCGGGATCGGCTTCGGCCTGCAGAACATCGCGCAGAACTTCATCAGCGGGCTGATCCTCCTGATCGAGCGCCCGGTGCAGAAGGGCGACGTGGTCGTCGTCGGCGAGCACCAGGGCACGGTGGAGGAGATCGCCATGCGCGCGACTCGCATCGTCACCCGGGATGGCGTCTGCATCATCGTGCCGAACAGCGAGTTCATCACCGCCAAGGTGACGAACCGCAGCGCGCCCAGCCCGAGCTGCCGGGTGCGCATCGCGGTCGGGGTCGCCTACGACAGCGACCCGGCGCGCGTCCGCGAGCTGCTCCTCGAGGTCGCCCGCGGCAACCCGCTGGTCCTCGCCGAGCCGAAGCCCGCCGTCCTCTTCCGCAACTTCGGCGCGAGCGCGCTCGAGTTCGAGCTGCTGGTCTGGATCGGAGACCCGCTGCAGGAGATGCCGATCACCAGCGAGCTCCGCTTCGCCGTCGACGCCGCCTTCCGGCAGCACGGGATCTGCATCCCCTTCCCGCAGCAGGAGGTCCACCTCGCCAGCGGGCTGGAGCGCCTGCGAGGGACGAGCCACGCCGCGGCGCCGGCCGCCGCACCGCCGGATTGAGCCTGGGCCTGAGCCGTCAGCCGGCGTCCGAGCTGGATCGTCTGACGCTGGCGGTGCCACTCGCCACCGCTGACCGCAGCGCCTTCAGGTCCCGGCGCAGCTCCTCCGCCTCCTCGCCCACCAGGTCTTCCTCTCCCAGCTCGATGGAGCGGTCGAGGAACGTGTAGCGGACGCCATCGATTGAGATGGTGCACGCTGGCTCGGGCACCGCGCGGCCGCCGTTGGTGGGCTCGAGGCGGTCTCCCCGTGCACGGTAGGCGGCCTTGCCGTCCCAGGTCTGGGCGTAGATCTCCCCCTCCTCCAACCAGACCTCGCAGACGCTGCCGGGGGAGAGCTCGGTGTAGCTGGCCGCCGAGCCATCCCAGCGCACGACGCCGCCGAG
>JAKLHH010000917.1 GCA_022710245.1 Myxococcota bacterium | reverse complement strand
GCCTCTCGGAGAGCCTGGGCGGACGCAAGAGCCTCCTCGCCGGCGTCGAGGTGGACTTCCTCCCGGCGTCCTTCGAGATCAGCCTCAGCCAGGATCACCCCGACCAGGTGCGCGCGCTCCTCGCCCTGCTCAGCGCCTCGCCGATCATCGAGGAGGTCGACTACCAGGGCGCCTGGGCCAAGCGCCTCACCTCGCTCGCCGGCCTGCTGCGCCTCGCCGGCTTCGCCCTCGCGATCATCGTGGCGCTCGCCTGCCTCTACATCATCGCCACCACCATCCGCCTCGGCGTGCACGGGCGGCGGGAGGAGATCGAGATCACCAAGCTGGTCGGCGCCACCAACACCTTCGTCAAGGCGCCCTTCCTCCTGGAGGGCGCCTTCCAGGGCCTGGTCGGCGCGCTCACTGCGATCGGCCTCCTCTATCTGATCTTCCGCGCCACCGCCCCGCGCCTCGAGGGCGTCCTCACCTCGGCGCTGACCCACCTCAGGCTCGAGTTCCTGCCCCTGCCCCAGCTCGCGCTCGGGCTCGCTGGCGGGGCGCTGCTCGGGCTCCTCGGCAGCCGGCTCGCGCTGGGCCGCTACCTGGACGTCTGAGATGGCGACCTCGCCTCCGTACGCGCGCAGCCCCTGGCTACTCCTCGCGCTCCTGCTCCCGCTCGGCGCGCTCGGCGGCGAGGCCGCGGCCGGCGTCTCGGCGCGGCTGACGCAGGCGCTGCGGCGCGAGACGAGCACGCTCGCCACGCTGGAGAGCGTCACCGACTGGCTGATCCGCACGAACGCCGAGCTCGAGGAGGTCCGCTACCGGCAGGGCAAGCTCGAGCACCAGATCGCGGAGACCGAGCGGCGCATCAAGGCGCTCGGCGAGCGGCGCGGCCAGCGCGAGCAGCACGTCAACCTGCGCGTGCGCGGGCTCTACAAGATGAGCCGCGGCGGGCTGCTCCGGCTGCTCCTCGAGGCGCCCGACGAGCACCAGCTCTCGGCGCGGCTCTCGGCGGCCTCGCTGATCCTGCGGCGCGACGTGCGCGAGATGGAGCTCTACCAGGGCGAGCTCCGTCGCCTGGAGGGCGAGCGCGCGCGGCTCCTCTCGGCGCGCTCCGAGCAGGCGGCGCTGCGCCAGAAGCTCGAGGCCAAGCGGGCCGAGCTCTCCAAGGCGCGGCGCGAGCAGCAGCTCCTGCTGCGCAAGCTGGAGCAGAGCCGGCGCCTGCAGCAGGGCCTCACCGCCGAGCTCGACAGCCAGCAGCGCACGCTCCTGCGCACGCTCCAGTCGCTGAACTGGAAGCTGCGCAGCTCGGGCGGCTTCGCCGCGCTCCGCACGCACCTGCCGCGACCGGTCTCGGGGCCGGTGACCAGCATCTTCGGCAAGACCGTCGAGAGCGAGCACAAGCTCTCCATCCTCCGCTGGGGCTTCACCTTCCGTCCCGCCGCGCGCGCGGAGATCAAGGCCGTCGCCGACGGCATGGTGCGGATGTCCGCGCCGCTCGAGGGCTACGGCAACCTGGTCATCGTCGAGCACGCCGACGGCTACTTCACCCTCTACGGGTTCCTCTCGGAGACCAAGCTCGGCGAGGGCGCGCGCGTCTATGTGGGCAGCGTCCTCGGCCGCGCCGGCCTCGACCCGCTGACCGGCCGCTCGGCGCTCTACTTCGAGCTCCGCCACGGCGAGCGCCCGCTCGACCCGGCGGCCTGGCTCAAGCGCTGACCTCGTCCCTCTCCTCTCTCTCTCCTGGTCGCGCTAGAGTGATCCCATGGCTCGCCACGATCTCCTCCTGCGCACCCTCGCGCGCCGCCGTGCGCTCGGGCTGGCGCTGCTCGCTCTGCCGGTCGTGGCTGCCTCCTGCTCGCGGGAGCTCGCGAGCGCGGCGCCGTCAGCCGGCCGGGACCCGCTCGGCTGGCTCCAGGTGACCGCCCCCGCCGCCGGCGAGCTCTACGGCAAGGTCGAGCTCTCGGCGCCGCTCCCCGGGGCAAGGACGTGGCGTTCAAGCTCGAGCCCGTTGCTCGCTGACGCGCCGCACGGGCGCGCGCAGCACGCCCGCTCCTCGACGGAGAGCGCCTCGATTCCGACGAGGCTGGATTCTTGCCGCTGCTCTGGACCGCTCCTCCCGCGCCGGTTAGCATCGGGGCTCTGGAGGTTCGCATGCGGAACACCAAGCGCCTGGTACCCTTCCTCGCTGGCTCGGCGGCCACCCTCGCGGTGCTCGTCCTGCTGCAGAGCGCGAGCGCGGTGCCGAAGGACTTCAGCCCCTACAAGAAGCTGAACGTCTTTGCACGCGTCCTGAGCTATGTGGAGAACAACTACGTCGAGCACGTGGACGGCACCAAGCTCGTCTACGGCGCCATCAAGGGGATGATGGACACCCTCGACCCGCACTCCACCTTCCTGCCGCCCGATCAGTACAAGCAGATGAAGATGGACACGCAGGGCGAGTTCGGCGGCCTCGGCATCGAGGTGGAGACGCGCAACGGCTGGCTGACCGTCGTCTCGCCGCTCGAGGGCACGCCCGCCCACCGCGCCGGCCTCCGCTCCGGCGACGAGATCCGCGAGATCGACGGCAAGACCACCCAGGGCATGCGCATGCACGAGGCGGTGCAGGCCATGCGCGGCCCCCGCGGCACCCGCGTCCGCATCACCGTCCACCGGGCCGGGCAGCCGAACCTGATGAAGCTCGAGCTGGTGCGCGACGTGATCAAGGTGATCAGCGTGACCTCGCGGATGATCGAGCCGGGGATCGGCTACGCCCGCGTGAAGAGCTTCCAGGAGGCCACCGATCAGGGCCTGCAGCGCGCGGTGAAGGAGATGCTGGCCAAGGGCCGCCTGCGCGGGCTGGTCCTCGACCTGCGCAACAACCCGGGCGGGCTCCTCGATCAGGCGGTGCGCATCGCGGACCTCTTCATCTCCAAGGGGCTCATCGTCCGCACCACCGGCAAGGCCGGCAAGGTGATGGACGAGGAGCTCGCGCACTCGAAGGGCACCTTCAGCGGCTTCCCGATGATCTGCCTGGTCAACGGCGGCTCCGCCTCGGCCTCGGAGATCGTCGCGGGCGCGCTGCAGGACCACAAGCGCGCGGTGGTGATGGGCACCCGCACCTTCGGCAAGGGCTCGGTGCAGACGATCATCGAGCTCAACGACGGCTCCGGCCTCAAGCTCACGGTGGCGCGCTACTTCACACCCAGCGGGCGCTCCATCCAGGAGGAGGGGATCGAGCCCGACATCGTCGTCGAGGAGCGCGCCCCGAAGACCGTGGCCGAGAAGATCAAGCGCGAGCGCGACCTCGACGGGCACCTGCGCAACCCGACCGCGAAGGGCGGCAAGGGCGGGGGCAAGGCGCTCCCCGACCACCAGCTGCAGACCGCGGTCGACTACCTGAAGGCCGCGGAGATCTTCCGCGCCCAGGCCTCGAACTGAGGCTGCCGCCAGCCCTGCTCGGGCCGTCATCCTCCCGCCTGTCGCAAGTTTCGCTCGCGGCCGCCCTCGGTGGTATCCTCGGCTCGTGCCCGTCCGCCGCATCACCAGCCTCCGCCCGCTGCTGCTCGGGCTGGCGTGCCTCGCCGTCCTCGTGGCCGGCGCCGGCGCCGCCCTGCTCCTCTGGCCGCGCCCGGCCACCGCGGTCCGCAGCGCGCCGCGGGCCGCCTGCACGCCGGCCGAGCCCTGCCTGGCGCTGGTCATCGACGACATCGGCCGCGACCCGGCCGCCCTGCGCGAGCTCCTCGCGCTGCACCCCGACCTGACCCTGGCGGTCCTCCCGCACGCGCGCTACACCGAGCTCAGCCTCGAGGCGATCCGCCGGAGCGGCCACGAGCTCCTCGTCCACCTGCCGATGGACCCCCTCGATCGCCGCCACATCAGCGACGAGCCGGTGGTGGTCGGGCGGGAGCGGCCGCTCGGCGAGGCGGCTCGCCGCTGCCTCGAGCAGGTGCCCGGCGCGGTGGCGATCAACAACCACATGGGCTCGGCGCTGAGCGCGGACGAGGCGGCGCTGACCGAGCTGCTGCCGCTGCTCAGGGAGCGGGGGCTCGCGATCCTCGACTCCCGCACCACCGAGCGGAGCCTGATCTG
>JAKLHH010000916.1 GCA_022710245.1 Myxococcota bacterium | reverse complement strand
GGGGCGAGGTCGGCGTCCTCATCAACACCGGCGTCCACCGCGACGGGCACGTCTGCGAGCCGGCGAACGCCGCGTATATCCAGCACGCGCTCGACATCAACGTGGAGTTCCAGGGCCGCCGCACGCTCTCGTTCGATCTGCTGAACGGCGCCTGCGGTGCGCTGACCGGGCTGCAGGTCGCGTGCTCGCTGCTCCTCGCGGGCGAGGTGCACGTCGGCATGGTGGTCTCCAGCGAGGCGAACAGCGATCGCCAGCCTGACCCCGGCTGGACCTACCCCGCGAGCGGCGCGGCCGCGCTCCTCGATGTCTCGCCTCTCTCGCGGGCCGGCTTCGGCGCGTTCGCCTTCCAGCTCCACGAGGAGCACGCCGAGCTCTTCACCTCGGTGGTGAGCCTGCGCGAGCCCCGCGGGAGGCTCCTCGTCAAGCGCGCCGCCGAGCTGGAGGAGGTCCTCCTCGGCAAGGCGGGCGCCCTCCTCGACGAGCTCCTCGAGCGGGAGGGGCTCCGCCGCGAGGAGGTGGACCTGGTGGTGCCGGCGCAGCTCTCGCCTCGCTTCCTCGCCGGGCTCCCCGCGGCGCTCGGCTGTCCGGCGGAGCGGGTCGTGGACCTCACCGACCACCTCCCGGACACGCACTCCACCTCGGTGCTGCTCGCGCTGGACGAGGTCCTCGCGAAGCGGACGCCGGCAGAGGGCAGCAAGGTCGTGCTCCTCGCCTTCGGCTCGGGGCTCACCCTGGGCGGCGCGGTCTACCGGTTCTGAGCGTCTGCGGGTTCCAGGTTCTGATCGTCTGCGGGCGTGAGTCCTTTGGCCTACCTACGCGGCCGCGCGCTTGACCGAGCCGACGACGCAGAGGACCACGCTGATCAGGTAGAGCCCCCAGGCCGGGAGCGCGAAGCAGGCCGCGCAGTTCATCGCCTCGGAGATGTTCTGCGCGAGCAGGGTGGCCTTCATCGACGGCTCGCTCCCGCTGGTCGCGGTCAGCGCCCGCGCGATGAAGTAGCCGGAGCTGGCGATCCCGATCAGCGCCAGCCCGAGCGCCACGCCGGGGAGCCAGCGGGCCCGCCGCCACCAGCGCCCGCGCTGGCGTCTCGCCACCCAGCCTGCCCAGGCCAGGAGCCCGACCGCGAGGAGGGCCTGCACGACCGCGGCGACCAGGAAGGGGAGGGCGATGCTCGGCATGCTGGTTGGTACGGCGTGACTGCCGCGGCCTTCCCGCGGCCAGACGGCGGTCCCGCGCGAGGGGCGGTGGTGGTAGAGTGCCGCGCATGTCGCGCTCCGTCTGCCTCCTCATCGCCCTGGCTCTTCCCGCGCTCGCCCTGCTCGGCGGCTGCTCCCACTGGCAGGACACCCTCCACCGCCCCGGAGCCCGGTACTGCTGCGGCGTCTGCAGCGGGCGCCCGGGCATCAAGCGCTGCCCCGTCGAGCTGGCGGTGGGCCCGTCGGCCGGCGTCATCGCGGGCAGCCCGATCGCGACCTCGCCTCACTTCGGGGTCGACCTCGCGCTGGGCCAGACCTTCTTCTGGGGCGCCCTCGGCACCCGCGTGGACACCCGCGACGGCCGCTGGTCGGGGACCGTCTACGCCGAGGGCGGACTGAACACGTTCCTCACCTACGGGGTCGGCGTCTCCACCCGCTTCGGCGCGGACCCGACGCGGGTCGGTCCGCACCTCTTCCTCGGCTTCCCCATCCCCTTCCTCAAGCGCTGGTACCTCGAGCCGTACTATCGCCCGTCGTTCCTCTTCGAGACCCGCGCGGGGGGCGAGTTCGGGGCGATCCACGAGGTCGGGCTGATGGTGAAGTTCTGGACTCACCGGGCCGACTATCAGGACTGAGCTCGTCCGCGCGTCTGGGGACCCGTTGAGCCGCCGCCCGCGTCCGGCTAGACTGGGTCTGTGGATCGCACACACCTCATCGAGTTCTCGAAGCGCTACCTGCAACGCTACAGCCATCTGGTGAAGGCGGTCGGGCGCCAGCCGCTGGTCGCCTCTGCCCTCTGGATCCCGATGCGCTCGGATCCCTTCGTCGGGGTGAGCCAGTGGCTGGAGCGTCAGCTCGACGCCCGCGTCCTCGACGCGCTGGCGCAGGTCGGGCAGCTGACCGCGCACCACGGACTCTGCGCGGAGCCGGTGAGCATCTCGAAGGCCCTGCGCTGGCTCGGGCGCGGCGGCTACCCGGCGAACCGGATCTTCGGCGGCAAGTGCGTCGCGATCCGCATCGACCTCACCGGCGGCAGCCTCAACCCGTCGACGGATACCTTCGCCTTCCGCCCCGTCTTCGGCGACGTGAAGCCCGCCTGCGCGAGCTGTCAGGCGCTCCTGCGCACCTTCAACATCACCGAGATCTGACCAGCCGGCAGCGCTAGTACCGCTGGAACTTGTTCCGGCACTGGCCCGTGCTGCAGACCGCCTCGCAGCGCGCCGGGCCGCAGCGCGCGGCGGGGCAGCCGCGCGAGACCATCTCCTTGACGACGGCGTCGAGCTTCTCCGCGGTCTTGCGATCGGTGCCGCCGAACCGGGCCAAGCCGCTCATGCAGACGCTGTAGCAGGTACACTCGCCGGCCGCCCGGCAGCGGTGCTGCGTGCCCTGGGCCAGGGCGTCCCGCCAGCGCTGCGCCATGCTCGCGCACTCGGCCGGCGTCGCCTTCGCCGGTGGTGGCGCCGCCAGCGAGCGCTCGCAGGCGGAGAGGGGGAGGACCGCGAGGGCGATCAGCGCAAGCAGCAGGTTCTTCATGCCGTCACCTCGGGCCGAGCATAGCGAGATCACTTCGCCTTGGCGAGCGCGCCGCGGAGCAGCGCCGCGTGGTGCGCGAGGTCGGGGTAGATCCCGGCGCCGTGGCAGTCACCGGTCCCCCGCGAGGTGACCGCGACGAGCTGCCCCGCGTGGTCGAAGACCGGCCCGCCGCTGTCACCGTTGCAGACGCCGTAGTCGGTGACCAGCTCGTGGCGACCCAGGTAGGGGACCTGCTCGGCGCCGGTGGCGAGGACCTTGACCCGCCTCTGCTGGCAGCCGCGGTCGTTCTCGACCCCGGCGTCGAGGAGACCGAAGCCCGCGACGAGGAGCCACGGGTCCCGCTGGCGCTTCACCGCGGCGTCGCTCTGCATGAGCGCACGCACCGGCGCCGGGGTCTTGCCCGCGGGCTGGCGGTCGAGGACGAGCAGCGCCACGTCGCCGTTGCACATCGCGCTGGCGGACGGCGCCAGCGCCAGCGTGGCCCTCGCCAGCGGCGGCGACCAGAGGTCGGCGAAGACGTGGATCTGGCCCGCCGAGGCTGACCCGAAGCGGACGGCGCTGTTGGCGCTGCCGTCGGCCCGGCACTCGCGCTCGCCGGCGGAGGCGAGCAGCGGCGCGACGCAGTGCCTGGCGGTCAGCACGAGGCGCGGCGCGATCAGCGTGCCGGAGCAACGCGACTGCTGCAGCAGCGGGAGCGAGCCGGTGTCGAGCCCGAGCCCGACGATCGAGGCGCGCACCGCCGCGGTGCAGGCCTTGCCGTCGACGATCGGGGACTCGGCCGCGGTCGGCTCGGGTGGCGGCTCGCCGCCGCAGGCAGCGAGGGCCAGCATCAGGGTGGTGGCGTGCAGGAGCTTGGTGCGCTTCATGGTCGCCTCCTCTTCAGGTGAGGCGGTGAGTAGCAGGTCCCGTGCCGGGCGGAGCTCGTCGAGATCAGAGGCGTGACACGTGGGCCGCGTGCGGTGGGCCGGACGCGCCGGACCGGTATCCGGACGGCGGGTCAGAGCGAGGTCAGCGACGCGGACGCGAGCCAGCGGACGCGAGGCCGCCAGAGGCCTGCAGCTTCTCGAAGGTGTGGTGCTGGGAGGCCATCTCGCCGGCGAGCCAGCGAGCGTCGCCGAGCACCCGGCGCACGAAGTGCTTGCCGTCGACGGCCTGCAGGATCGAGCTCGCGGCCGAGCCGCCGGCGGTGCGTGACCGGCTGTGCGCGCGCGCGCGCGCTGCTCCGTTCGCCCGCGCCAGCTGGCGGAGGTCCTTGCCGCCGAGCTCGTCGAGGTCGAGCGGGCTCTGGTGCGGGCCGAGCTCCTTGACCCAGTAGCTCTTGCCAGCGAACGCGA
>JAKLHH010000915.1 GCA_022710245.1 Myxococcota bacterium | reverse complement strand
ATCGCCTCCTCGGCGGGCTGCACGCTCGACAGCGCCATCGTTCCCTTCGGGGCTGGCGGGTCGCTCGCGGGTGGAGGTGGCGCGGGCAACTCGGGCAACACCGGCGGCGTGGCGGTGGGCGGCGGCGGGCAGCGAGAACGGGGGGCCTCGTCGTGGGGCCAGCTGAGGGAGCTGGAGGGCGGCGGCGTCGAGGAGAGGGACGGCGATGAGCCGTCCCTTTTTTCTTCGGCGGCGCGGGGGGGACGCGCGCGGCCCGCTTCCAAATTTTGCCCCGGCAGACGGCCGCCGCTAGGATGGGCCCATGAGCAACGCCTTCGATCGTCCGATGGAGCGTCGCGCCGGGAGCCGCCAGCCCTGCCGCACGCCGGTCCGCGTCTACCTCGAGCCAGGGCAGGAGGAGTACTCGTTCGACCTCGACTCCGCCGACCTGGCGCCCGAGGGGGTCTTCCTCCACACCGAGCTCCTCTTCCCGGTCGGTCAGTGGCTCGACCTCGAGCTGCGCGTGCCGGGGCGCGCCCAGCCGGTGCGCGGGCGCGGGCGCGTGGTGCGCGTCAGCCCGGCGCGCAAGCCGCCGGGCCCCGGGGTCGCCATCTGGCTCCAGGGGCTCAGCGACGAGGAGCGCAGCGCGCTGTCGAGGACCAGCGCGTCCAGCGTACGCGGACACTGAGCCCGGCCCGCGCCCACCGCCCCGCGCCGGGGCCCGGCGCGCGGGGGGCATCTGGGAACACAGTGCCGCTGCAGAGCGACCACACCATCCACCTCCACACCCGCGAGCGCTTCGAGACGCGCGCGCGCGCCCTCTTCTATGCGCGCCTCGCGCTGATGGCGATCGCGCTGATCGCGCTCGCCGTGCCCGCCTTCCGCCGGGCGCTCAACCTGCCGCTCCCGTCGGGGATCTATGTCTACCTCTTCGTGCTCGCCTGCCAGGTGGCGAGCTACCTCTGGGTGGGGAGGCGCTTCGCGCGGCTGATCATCTTCGCCACGCTGTGCATCGACCTCCTCGCGTTCCTCTACCTGGCGGTCGCGAGCGGCGGCATCAAGAGCCCGCTGATGCCGACGCAGCTCGTCTTCACCATGCTCTTCGCGCTGCTCTATCCGTCGCCGCTCGCCATCATCCCGCCGCTGCTGACGCTGCCGGTGGTGGCGAAGATCGATCAGATCCTCGGCACGCAGACGCTCCCCGGCGACCTGCTGCTGGTGCTCTGGTACAGCGCGCTCAACATCACCGTCGTCTATGTGATGGTCTACCTCGAGGGCCGCGAGCGGAGCGCGTTCCAGCAGGTGGTGGAGCTGCAGCACCACCGGCGGCAGAGCGCGCTCACCAGCGAGCGCACCCGCATCGCGCGGGAGATCCATGACAGCGTCGGGGCGGCGCTCTCGGGCGTCCTCCTGCAGGCGGAGTACCTGATCCCGCGGCTGACCGACGCCGAGCAGCGCGGTGAGCTGGAGGAGCTGCGGGAGACCGCCGCCGAGGGGATGGACGAGCTGCGCCGCGCCGTCTCGGTGATGCGCCACGAGTTCCACCTGGGCGCGTCGGCCACCGACTACGTGGTGAGCTTCGGTCAGCGCCACCGGCTGGAGGCGCGCTGCGACCTCGAGGGCGTCGAGCCGGACCTGGAGCCGGAGCTGCAGCTCGTCCTCTTCCGGATCATGCAGGAGGCGCTCGCCAACGTGGCGCGGCACGCCGCCGCGACCCACGTGGAGGTGCGCTTCAGCTTCCGCCAGGATGGGGTCAAGCTGGAGGTGGTGGACGATGGGCGCGGCTTCGTGCCGGAGCAGGTGGTGACGGGGCACTACGGGCTGCGCAACATGTCGGAGCGGGCGGCCCGGCTCGGCGGCGCGCTCCGCATCACCTCCGCACCGGGGTCCGGGGCCCGCCTCCAGGTGGAGGTCCCGCGGTCCGCTGGCGAGCCGGCGCGCGGCGCCTGAGCCGGAACGAGCCCGGTCCTGCTCACCCCCTCGATTTTCTTCTCTTCACAAGGCCTTAGATCGTGGATTATACAGGACACTGCTCCTCGCTCGTTCGGAGACCGGTATGCCTCAGCACCAGTGGATTGAGCGGCTGATTCATTATCAGTACATCGCGGACCTCCTGCACGGACAGCGTGTCCTCGAGATCGGCTGCGGCTCGGGGGAGGGCTCGGCGTTCGTCGCCGGCCTCGCGCGCAAGGTCGTCGCGGTGGACACCTCGTCCATCGAGCTCAGCCAGTCGCGGCGCACGCACGCGCTGCCGAACCTGGAGTTCCTCGCCGGCGAGCCAGACCGGCTGCAGCTGGACAGCCGCTCCTTCGACGTGGTCCTGGTGCCAGAGCTGCAGCGGTGGATCGCCCGCGGCTCCTTCATGCCCGAGCTGCAGCGGGTGCTGGTGCAGGGCGGGATCGCGGTCTTCGCGGTGGCCAGCGCCGACGCCGACGGCAGTCGCGGCATGGTCTACCAGGACCTGGTCGAGTACCTCGGCCAGACCTTCCCCCACCTGCGCATGCTGGGGGAGATCCCCTTCCACGGCACCACCGTCGCCGAGTTCGAGCCCGACGAGGAGCCCGAGCCCCAGATCGACGGGTCGCTCGTCGACGAGGACGAGCTGCCCACCCACTACCTCGCGATCTGCAGCGACCGGCCGCTGCCGTCGCTCGGCTACAGCATCCTGCAGATCCCGGCGGAGGCCTCGGCGGCCGACGACCTGCGCGACCTGCACGCCAAGTTCGATCAGCTGGTCGAGGAGCGGGCCGAGGCGCAGCTGCGCCTGGACGAGATGCGGGCCAAGGTGGCGGACGCGGAGCGCCGCGTGCTGGAGGCCGGGGTCGAGTCGCGTCACGAGCTGACCACCCTGCGCCGCGACCTGCGCGAGAAGCAGGAGAAGCTCGAGGCCCTCGCACGGGAGCTGACGACCACACGCTCCTCGCTCGAGGAGTGTCACTCTCTGCAGCACGAGGGCGAGCGCGCCGTCGACGAGGTCGTGCGCGAGCTGCGGGACCAGCTCGACGAGCAGCGGGAGCGGGCGCAGATCGAGCTGCAGCAGGCGCGGCAGCGCCTGGAGCAGCACGTCGAGAGCAGCCAGCGCCGGATCAAGCAGCTGGAGGACGAGCTCACGCGGGCGCGGGCCGGGCTGCCGGGGGACGTCGGCGAGCAGGGCGAGCTGCGGCAGTCTCATCCAGGCGAGCAGGGCGACTTCGCCCTTCATCGCGGAGCCTCCGCAGGAGGCGAGCAGGGCGAATTGGAGCGGGCGCTCACGCGCGTGTCGGCGCTCGAGGAGGAGCTCGCGGAGGTCAGGGAGGCGGCGGCGACCGCGCGCCTCGGCGAGCCTCTCCCCGAGGACCTCACCGTGCGCGAGCCGGGGGGCTCCGCGCTGGGCCGGCGCCTGGCCGAGGCCGAGCGCCGCCTCGATCGAGAGCTGGCGCGCGCCGAGGCGCTCCAGGAGCGGCTGCAGAAGGAGCGCGAGCGGATCGACCTCGAGCGGGATCGCGCCGAGGAGGCCACGCGGCAGTACCTGCAGGAGCGCGGCCGGGCCGAGGCCCTGCACGTGCGCGCCGAGTCCAGCGAGCGGGCTCTCGCCGAGCTGCGCGGCTCCGTCGACCAGTACCGGCAGCGCGCCGAGAACGCCGAGCGGCGCTGCGACGCGCAGCTGATCCGCGTCGAGCAGAGCGCGGGCGAGCTCTCCAACCTGCACGGCCGCATCGCCGAGCTGCAGGGGCTCCGCCAGGCGGACCTCTGGCGCATTGACGAGCTCACCGGACGGCTGCGCGAGCAGGAGGAGCGCGGGCGCAAGGGCGCCGCGCCGGTGGTGGACAGCGCGCAGGCGGCGCAGGCCGCCGCGGAGCTGGGCGCGGCGCGGCAGCGGATCCGCGAGCTCGAGGATCAGCTCCGGGCCCAGGCCACCTCCGCCGACGAGGAGCAGCGCGTCGCCGAGCTGGAGAAGCGCGCCGCCGAGCTGGAGATCCAGTCCAAGCAGTCGGCCGATGTCATCTCCGACCTCGAGCGCAAGCTGATGATCGCCGAGTCGCGCCAGGTGGAGAACGGGCGCAAGGCGACCAACGCCGAGTCGCGCATCGTGCAGATGGAGGTG
>JAKLHH010000914.1 GCA_022710245.1 Myxococcota bacterium | reverse complement strand
CGCTTCGGTGGATCACGATCCGCGGAGGATATTTCGTCGCGGGCAAGGCGCGCCGACGAAGTCATACTCTCGGTATTTCGAGGAGGCGCAACGAAGCCCGCGGCGAAAGAGACCCGCGCAGCGTGTTCTACTGAGGCGAACTGTGGGGTTAGGATCACGAGGCCGACGTTCGTCTGATGGACCGCCTCAGGACCGGGCGTGGAGACGGTTGCGTTCGCTCGGTCTGGCGGCCCCGCCGTGCCGGGGATGCGCAGCGACCTGACAAGATGACCATGGACGCGGAGGCCCGCGGCGGGCGAGGCTGCGGCCGCACTGGACATTGCTGAGGGGACGGACAGTCAAGACCCGCACCGCTTGAAGCGCGCGAAGCGCCTCTGAAGCTCGCCCTCATGGCCGGGCCGGTACGCGGATCGGATCTCTACTGGCGAGGGTCAGCGGCGGGGGCGAATGCCGTGCGCGCCGGCCTGGAGCGCGTTGGCGCCGGCGCGGAGGCCGGGCGCCGCCCGCGGCGTCATCGCGGCGCGGGCCCGCATGCCAGCCGCGTGGCCCTCGAGCATCACCTTCGCCTGCGCCTGCTGCGGGGTCATGCCCTGCCGCATGTAGTGGCCGGCCTGACCCATGGCCTGCATGCCGAGGACGATGCCGAAGGGGTCGAGGAACGGGTTCCAGTTCAGGCCCTGGGCGGACGCGGGCTGCGCGGAGAGCACGCCGAGAGCGAGGAGCACACCAACGATCAGCTTCTTCATCACCACACCTCGTGTCCTGGGTGAGCGGTTCGTGTCATGCACCGCGGTCTTTGCAGGAACCGCACCAGCGGCGATCTCGAGAGATCGGCGGGATCGACGCCGTGGTGGCGGACGGCGGCCGCTGGCGGTGGCACATCCGTGGGCCACGGCGCGATCCAGGTGCCCTTCTGGCTGCGGAGCGCTATCCGCGCAACCTGCGCCGGGGGGCGCCGATAACCGAGGGCCAAGGAGGTGAAGAGATGCCGACTCAGGAGAGGCGCACTCGCGACGGCGAGCCAGCGCGCGCGGCGGAGCCCGAGCGACCCTACCTGCTCCGCGTCCTCGGCGACGGGCGCGGGCTGACGCTGCTCGCCGACTGCGCCATCGGGACCGCCCCGGACAACACCCTCGTCCTCGACGACCCGTTCGTCTCGAAGCGGCACTGCCTGGTGCACCGGCGCGAGGGCGGGCTCTGGATCCAGGACCGCGGGAGCCGCAACGGCACCTGGGTCAACAGCGTGCGCGTCGAGCGCTGCCAGCTGCGGGCGGGCGCGCAGATCGCGCTCGGTCACACCCGGCTGTCGCTCGTCCCCGACGACGAGCGGCCGAGCTTCGGCATCGTCGGCGAGAGCGCGGCGATGAGGAAGGTGCTGGCGCAGCTCGAGCGGCTGGGTCCCAGCAGCCGCCCGGTGCTGGTCGTCGGTGAGACGGGCACCGGCAAGGAGCTCGTGGCGCGCGCGCTGCACGAGCGCAGCCCCTGCCGGCTCGGGCCGTACGAGCCGCTCAACTGCGGCGCCATCCCCCGCGAGCTCGCCGAGGCGATGCTCTTCGGCCACGCGCAGGGCGCCTTCACCGGCGCCAGCCGCGAGCGGCGCGGCGCCTTCGAGCGCGCGAGCGGCGGCACGCTCTTCCTCGACGAGATCGGCGAGATGCCGCTCGAGCTGCAGCCCAAGCTGCTCCGCGTCCTCGAGGAGGGGGTGGTGCAGCGCCTCGGCGAGGAGCAGCGGCGGCCGGTGCAGGTGCGGCTCGTCGCGGCGACGCACCGGGACCTCCAGCGTGAGGCCGATCGCGGCCGCTTCCGCCTCGACCTCTTTCATCGCATCGCGGTGGGCCTGATCCGCCTCCCGCCGCTCCGCGAGCGGACCGAGGACATCCCGCTCCTGGTTCGCCACTTCCTCCGCGGCAGCAGCGCCGTCGGCGCGCAGGAGGTCGAGCCCGCGGCGCTCGCGCTCCTCTCGCGGCAGCCCTGGCGGGGCAACGTGCGCGAGCTGCGGAACGCCGTGCACCGCGCGGTGATGGTCTCGGACGGCGGGGCGCTCGTCGCCGGGTGCTTCGAGGTGGGGGCGGAGCAGGCGCCGGTGGAGACGGGCGGCGTGCGCTGCCTGAACCGGCCCTTCGAGGAGACCCGTCGCGACGTCTACCTGATGAACCTGCGGGCGCACGGCGGCAACCGCTCCGCGGCGGCGGCGGCGCTCGGCATCCCGAAGTCGACCTTCTGCGATCACCTGCGGGAGATGGGGATCTGAGGAGCTCCGCAGAGGAGGCGCAGCGCGAGCGAGGAGGTCAGCAGGGCGCGGGCTTGCCCGCCTGCACCCAGTTGTGGACCGCCTCGAACATCTCCTTGCCGAACTCGTAGAGGTGCATCAGCGACTCGGCCATCTCCAGGTAGTGGCCGAGCGCGTAGAGGCCGCCCAGCGCGGCGGTGAGGATGAGGCTCTGGACGAAGTGCTTGGCCGCCTCCTTGAAGCACGCCTCCACGTCGCACTCGCCCCCGGCGAGCGCCATCGCCGCCGCGGTCCACAGGCACTTGTCGACCTCGGCGATGAAGGCCACGCCCGCCGCGCAGCCGTAGAAGGTGCCGTCGTAGCGCACCTCGCTGTGGGTGAGGCCGTACTTGTCGTCGATGCGCCACCAGGCGAAGAGCGCGTCCTCGCCCACCGGGCCGCTGGTCATGATCAGCGTCTCGTTGTAGTGGTCCGCCGCGGCCTCGCGCACCGAGAGCGGGAAGACCTTGACGTCGAGCGGCTTGCCCGAGTCGTAGACGATCCACTTGCCGTCGAGGGCGGGGTCCCGGATCATGCTGCCGGCGTTGACCACGTCCTTGACGCCCTCGACGAGCGCGACGGCGAGGCTCTCGGCCTCGGTGATCAGCGCGCCGAGCGAGAGCTGGGCCTTCAGGCGGTCGGCGTCGCTCACCGTCCCGCTGACGTGGACCAGCAGCGGCGCGTCGAGGACGTCGAAGATGACCTGCGCCCCGAGGTCGATCCCCGAGGCGCCGGCGATGAAGCCGCGGCGCTGCACGTGGCCGAGGAGCCAGGGCCGGTCGGCGATCAGATCCAGCCCGGCGCCCACGAAGAGCGGCGCGAAGCGGGTGACCGCGGCGATGGTGGTGTGGGCGATCAGGTGCGGCGTGCCCGGGTCGGCCGGCTGGGTGACCGGCAGCCCGGCCTCCTCGGCGACGCGGGCCTCGATCTGCGGCCTGCGCGCGAGCATGTTGGCGAGGCGCGCGTCGAGGAGCGCGGCGCTGGAGAGGACGCCGGAGACGAGCGGCAGGTCGACGCGCATGGGGAGGAGCCGCCGGGCGGTGGCGTTGGAGTACATGGGACCCGAGCTCTGCTGGCCGGCGAGGCTCAGCGCGTGCCCGTAGCGATGGACGAGGACGCGCTCGACCGCGCGCGGCTCGTTGCCGGCGCCGTTGGTCGTCGTCAGGCGCAGGATCACCATCGCCAGGTGGCGGTCGCCCAGCTCGGGCAGGATCGGCGCCTCCGGGCAGCTCGCGGCGTCCCCGGGGCCGATGATGAACGGGGTCCCCTTGACCCTGGTGTCGCCCCCCTCGATCATCGCGCGCAGGCAGCCGCTCTTCGCCTCCGGCGGCAGGCCCGGCGGGAGCTGCGAGGCGGAGGCCTCGACCAGTCCGATGCTGAGGGTCTTCCCGAAGAGGTCACGCGGGGTGAGGGTGGCCTCGGCGGCCAGGTGCTCGTTGCCGATGAAGTTCGGGGCGTCCGCGGCGTAGCGGAGGACGAGCTCGACCTTCAGCGCCACCGTCTCCTTGGCGACGTCGAAGGGGTCGACGTTGCAGGTGCCCTTCTCGGCCGGTGAGTCGGCGAGGACCGGGTCGAGCACGGTGGTGCCGACCACCACCGCGTAGTGGCCGCCGATGCTGGTCAGGGCGCGGGCCTTGACGTTGGCCGCGGTCTTGGTGGCGTCGGCCTGGCTGAGGGGCGCGAGCTTGGCGATGTCCTTCGCGACCGCGTCCTTGAGGTAGGTCTCGAGGGCCTGGTCGCGAGTGGTGGCGAGCTCCACGGACTTCGCCTGCGCGCCGGTCTCCTTCGGATAGAGG
>JAKLHH010000913.1 GCA_022710245.1 Myxococcota bacterium | reverse complement strand
GACCCCGGTGTCGCTGATCTCGACCTCCACCCAGTCCTCGCTGAGCCGGCGGGCCCGCACGGTGACCCGGTTCTCGGCGAGGTGGCCGGGCTCGATGGCTTGCGCCGCGTTGAGCAGCAGGTTGACGAAGACCTGCTCCAGTCGGCCAGGGCTCCCGCACACCAGGGGCAGCCCGCTCAGCTCCTCGACCAGCGTCGCGCGGTCGCGCAGCTCGCCGGCGACCAGCTTGGCGGCCGAGCCGAGGACCTTCGACAGCTCCGCCGGGCTGCCGTCGCCGTCGTCCATGCGGGAGAAGACCCGGAGCTCGCCGACGATGTCGCGGATGCGCTCGACCCCGGTCCTGATGTCCGCCAGACCTTCGCGGAGCTGGTCCGTCTCGCCGCGGGCCAGCGCTCCCTCGAGGTACTCCAGGTTGGCCACGACGTAGGTCAGAGGGTTGTTGATCTCGTGCCCGATGCCAGCAGCCATCCGACCGAGCGCCTGCAGCTTCTGCACGCGGCGCAGCTCGCGATCGATCCTGGCGCGCTCCGTGAGCTCGACGCTGAGCCGGGCGTTGGCCTGCTCCAGCTCGGCGGTGCGCTGAGCCACGAGCGCGTCCAGCACCTCCACCTGCTGCTCGACGGCGCGCAGCAGGTCGCTCCTGGAGCAGAGGGACTGCGCCAGCTGCCGCACCTCGATCGAGTCGAAGGGCTTCTTCAGCACCACCCAGCGGTCGCTGGCGCCGAGGCTGGCGAGGAGCCGCTCCCACGAGTAGTCCGAGTAGGCGGTGCAGAAGATCACCTGCAGGCGCGGGTCCACCTCCCAGAGCCGGGTCGCCGTCTCGACGCCGCTCCAGCCGGGTGGCATGCGCATGTCGACGAAGGCCGCCGCGAACGGCGTCTGCTCGCGGATCGCCTTCTGGACGAGGACGAGCGCCTCCTCGCCCTGCGCGGCGACCTCGAGCTCGAACTCCGGACACCTCGGCAGGGAGGGCTCGCCGAAGAGCTCGGCGCCGAGCCGCGCCAGCTCCTCGCTGGTGTGGCCGCTCCGGGGCAGCAGGATCTTGCGGAAGTCCTCGCGGACGGCGTCGCTGTCGTCGACGACGAGGACTCGAGGCTTCACCATGCGTTCGTGGCCTGTGGTCATCGCGCTCGCCAGCAATGGGCACCCGCGATCGTGCGGCACCTCGCGCCGAGCCGCAACCTCACACGCCGGGACCCCGAACAATACTGGTAAACTTGCCTCTTCTACGGACGATGAGCTGAACTGCCATGATGGAGGCTCGCTCCCCCGACCGCAAGGCCTACCACGCCGAGCTCCACCAGGCGCTGGTCGTTGATCTCTACGACCGCTGTCGCGCCTCGATCCCCGCCCTGCTCGCGGCGCTGATGGCGCTGCGCATGGTCATCGACGAGGTGGTGGACCGTCCCGGTGTCGCCGCCGTCTTCTACGGGGTCGTGGCCCTGAACGTCGTCCGGCTGTTGTCGGTCTTCGCCGGCTGGCGGGGCAAGGGGATCTGGGCCTCCCACCGCCTCCGCTTCTGGCTCCTCGTCGCGGGGGCCGGTCTCACCAGCCTGGGCTGTGCCGGGCTGAACATCCTCACCCTCCACCAGCTGTCTCCCGGACGGGTCGGCCTCGTCGCGCTGTTCCACGCCGGCGTCATCTCGACGGCGATCGCCAGCCTGGGCTCGAGCCGCCTCGCCTACGGCCTCTTCGCCGGCCCCAACCTCATCTCGCTGGCCGTGATGGGTCTCACCGATCCCCGCAACTGGGGCGCCCACGCGATGGTGGTGCTCGTCGCGACCTACATGGTCACCATCGTCGTCATCGGCCTGCAGCAGTACCGGAGCCGGAAGGACCAGATGCTGCTCGCCCTCGAGCTCCGGGATCTCGCCCTGACCCACAACCTGGCCCAGCTCGTCCGCGAGCGCTACCAGCCGGGCGCCGAGGCGGGGAGCGGTCCGCCCCCCCAGACCCCGATCAAGGAGCAGCTCCGCGCGAGCCTCGATCGGCTCTACCGCGCGCAGCAGCAGCTGATCGAGCTCTCCCGCAGCAGCGGGATGGCGGAGGTGACGACGGCGGTCCTGCACAGCATCGGCAACGTGCTCAACAGCGTGAACATCTCTGCCGAGCAGCTCGCCCGGCTGGCCCGCGGCTCCCACCTCGAGCACCTGGCCCGGGCGGCGGGGCTGCTCCGCGAGCACGAGGCGGACCTCGCCACCTTCCTCCGCGAGGACCCCCGAGGAGCACGGCTGCCGCAGTACTTCTCGTTGCTGGCCGAGCAGCTCGCCGGGGAGCAGCGCACCATCCAGGGCGAGACCCAGCAGCTGCAGAAGAGCGTGGAGCACATCAAGGCGATCATCGCGGCCCAGCAACGACAGGCCAGGGTCTCCGAGGGGATGCGCGAGGTCTTCTCGCTCAAGGAGACCGTCGAGGACGCCATCCGGCTGAACCTGATCAGCGACCGCGACCGCGGCATCGTGGTGGTCCGGGATCACGCGGAGCTCGCGGAGGTCCACCTGGACCGCCATCGCCTCTTCCAGATCCTGGTCAACCTGCTCAGCAACGCGCGCCAGGCGGTGGAGCAGAACCCGGGCGAGAAGCAGATCGTGGTGCGGACCCGGAGGCGGACGCCGGACCACCTGGTGGTCCACGTCGAGGACAACGGCTGCGGGATCTCCGCCGAGGCCATGCCCAGGCTCTTCAACTACGGGTTCACCACCAAGCCGGACGGGCACGGGTTCGGGCTGCACAGCAGCGCGCTGGCCGCCCGCGAGCTGGGCGGGGCACTGACCGCCCACAGCGACGGTCCAGGCAAGGGCGCGCGCTTCACCCTCGAGCTGCCGCTGCGGTAGCGGGAGAGGCTCAGGGGGCCGGCACCAGCTCGCTGCGGCGCTCGAGGACGAGCTCGGCGACGTAGGCGCGCCCGCCCTGCAGGCGGAAGGGGAGCTGCCGCTGCAGCCGCGGCGCGGTCAGCGTCAGCGTGCCGGCCACCTCGCCCTCCTCGGTGGCGCGGGCACGGACGAGCTCGACGCGGTAGCGGCCGGCCGGCAGCCAGCCGAGCCCGAGCTCCTCGCGGTCGAGCGCGGCGACGCTCGCGGCGCTGATGCCGGCGCGGGGGCTCGCCCAGTCGAGGCGACGGCCGCGCCCGTCGACGAGCGCGAGGTCGAGGTCGACGGGCGCGCCGCGCCAGCGCGCCTGCAGGCGCACGCTGCCCCAGGCGTGCTGCGAGGCGGGCGGCGGGCTGCCTGCCTCGCGGCAGGTCTCCGCGAGCCGTCGCGCCTGAGCATCCGCGGGCGCGAGCGCCGCCAGGCTGAGGCGGTGCGCGCAGGCGCCGCGGGAGTCGCCCACCGCGGCCAGCGCCTCGGCGAGGCGGCGGTGAAGGAGCAGGCTCCGCGGCTCCAGCTCGAGGAGCGAGCCGAGCTCGCGGAGGGCCGCCTCGCGGTCGCCGCGGCGCGCGCTGGTCTCGGCGAGGAGGCGCAGCGCCTCGGCGCTCAGCGGATCGCGCGCCAGCCAGGCGAGCACCACCTCGCGCGCCTCCTCCGCCTCGCCGGCGCGGCTCAGCGCCTGGAAGAGCCAGCGGTGGCGATCGCGGCTGTCGGGGCGCGTCTCGAGGTCCTGCCGGCGCTGCTCGACGAACCAGCGGTCGCTGCTCGTGCTGAGCGGCTGCACGGTCGCCTCCTCGACCCAGATCCGCTTCATGCGGACCCAGCTGCGGCCCCCCGGCAGCGGCGGCGGCGGCGTGGTCGCCGGCAGGCTCGGGGTCGGGTCGCCCGCCGACTGGAAGACGAACGGGTAGCTGACGCGGATCGTCCCGCCGCCCGACGGCGAGGGGAAGCGCATCCGCTCGAGCACGGCGCGCACCTCGCGCTGCAGCTCGGGGCTGGTCCCGGTCACGTTACACTCGGTGACGACGCCGGTGGGGCCGATGGTGAAGGTCGCGACCAGCTTGCCGCTCGCGCTCGGGTCGCGCCTGAGCTGCCGCTCGAAGGCGGCGCGGAGCCCCGGGAAGTTCCTCCGCACCACGCGCTGGATCACCTCCCTGTCGAGGGAGCCGTGCACGCTCGGCGCGGCGGTCCGCAGAGGGACGCT
>JAKLHH010000912.1 GCA_022710245.1 Myxococcota bacterium | reverse complement strand
CGGCTGTCCCAAGGACGAGCCGATCAAGACCCCGTTCGACGACAACTTCGAGCGCACCGAGCTCGGCAGCAACTACTACAACACCGGCGGTGCCTACCAGATGGTGGGCGGCAAGCTCCAGATCGCGGGAGCCCACAACCATCCTCTCTGGCTGAAGAAGAAGCTCCCGCGCAACGCGATCATCGAGGTCACCGCGACCTCGCGCAGCTCGGCCGGCGACATCAAGGTCGAGGCGTGGGGCGACGGCGAGTCGTACGCGACCACCGACTCGTACCTGGCGACCTCGTACGTCTTCGTCTTCGGCGGCTGGCAGAACAGCGTCAGCGCGATCTGCCGCCTCGACGAGCACGGCGGGGATCGCAAGACGCGCGGCGATCTGAAGGTCGAGGTCAACCGCCCCTACCGCTTCAAGATCAAACGACAGGGCAAGCTGGTCGAGTGGTTCATCGACGACAAGCCGTTCCTCACCTTCGATGACCCGGCGCCGCTCGAGGGCGACAAGCACTCCTACTTCGCCTTCAACAACTGGGAGGCCGACCTCCAGTTCGACGATCTGAAGATCACACCTCTGCCGTAGGTGGAGCTGCTGTCACACCAGCGCGAGGTGGAGCGGCGCCCCGCACCGCAGAGGGCGGTGGCGGGGAGCTGCCGCGACCTACAAAAGTTGCCCGCGTCGGTCGCCGCGCGTACCCTGAAGAAGATCAACGCTGGCAGCGACACCGCGCTCGCCGGCTAGAGCACAGACTGGAAGAGGCGAGCCGACCGCGAGAGCATCGCGGCCGCGCGGAGGGATCATGTTCGGGCTCTTCGGACGCACGCGCAGCATCAGAGAGAGCTCCTGCCCGGTGGCGACCCGGCCCTGCCCCGCCGATCCTGCGGCCCAGGTGGCGCTGGTCTACCAGGCGATGGAGAAGCTCGACGAGGTGCGCCGCATGGTGAGCGGCCTGCCGGAGGTCCCCATCGGCGACCGGCAGACCCTCCTCGCGCAGCTCGCCTCGACGAGCGACAGCCTCCGCGCGCTCAGCTTCCTCGACGCCATCTACTAGCGGACCTGCCATGACCTGCGCGGATCAGTCCGCGCGCCGGGGCACGAACCTGCGTGGATCGCTCCGCGCGCCGGGGCCTCAGTCCTCGGCTGTCCGGCTGGCAGCGCGGGGCAGGTCAGACCAGCTCGTCCGGTTCCCCGTCCCCACCGCCCCCGCCGCCTGCTGCCTCGCCGGTCGGCTTGGTGAAGCGACGGAGCCTGCGCTGCAGGGCGTAGCGGCTGATCCCGAGCAGACGCGCGGCCGCGGTCTTGTTGCCCCCCGCTTGCTGCAGCGCCCGCTGGATCACCCCGAACTCCTCGGCCCCGAGCTCCTTCTCCCGGCGCTGCACCTCGGCGAGCTGCTGATCCAGCGGCAGATCACTGGCGCTGGCCGGCGCCCCACCGCCCGAGGCGGACGGCAGATCGAGCCTGAGCGGCTCGCTCGGGTGCTCGATCAGCGCGCGCTCGACGAGGTTCCGCAGCTGCCGGACGTTGCCCGGGAACGGGCCACGCAGCAGCGCTGCCTCCGAGCCCAGATCGAGCTGCTGGATCCGGCGCCCGAGCTGGCGCTCGCCGATGCGCTCCGCCAGGTAGCGCGCGAGGAGCAGGACGTCGTTGCCCCGCTCGCGCAGCGGCGGCAGCGAGACCAGGTGCGCCGCCAGGCGGTCGTGGAGGTCCGCCCGGAAGCGCCCCTCCGCGACCAGCGGCCGCAGATCCCGCGTGCTGGTGGCGAGGATCAGCACGTCGGCCTCGAGCTCCACCTCGCCCCCGACCCGACGAAAGCGCCGGTCCTCGAGGACGCGCAGCAGGCGCTCCTGCAGCGCGGGTGACAGCTCGCCGACCTCCTCCACCACCAGCGCCCCGCGGTGCGCGCGCTCGAGGAGCCCGCGTCCCGAGGGCGCGGCGCCAGGCAAGGCGCCGGCCTCGTGGCCGAGGAGCTCGTGCTCCGTCGGAGTCCCCGAGCTGGCCGAGCACCGCACCGTGAGGAGCGGCCAGAGGCCACGCGGGGAGCGGCGGTGGATCACGCGAGCGATCAACCGCTTGCCTGTGCCCGGCTCGCCGGTGATCAGCACTCCCGGCGGCGGAGTGGCCGCGAGCTCGACGACCGCCGCCCGTGCCTGCTCGATCGCTGGGCTGTCGCCCACGATCTCCGCAGGGTACGTGCGGCGCTCCTCGTCCCGCAGGATCTCCACCAGCCGGCGCTGCTCCGCGACCTCGAGGCCTTGCCGGAGCCGGAGCTCCGCCTCCTCGGGTGCGGCCGCCCTGCTGATCACATCCGAGGCCCCTGCACTGATGGCGGCTGCGGTCACCCCATTGCCCCCATGGTCGGGCTCGATGGCGATGCAGACCGCCTGCGGCTCGTGCTCCCGCAAGCGGCGCAAGACCTCCACGCCATCCATCCCTGGCAACGACGTCAGGTCGACCAGTGCAAGGTCGAGCGGCACGGCGCCGAGTCGCTCGAATGCCTCCTCGCCGGAGCGAGTTACCTCTACCCTGACCCCTTCACGCTCGAGCAGCTGCGCCATGGAGCGCGCATGGGTCACGTCACCGTCGATTATGAGAGCGCTGGCTTTCATGGCAATCGAAGAAGCCTAATCGCACGGAGGTGGGTCGGCAAGGCGAGTTGATCTTAATTCGTCGGCTGGCGAATCTTCCGCAGTGGGTGGGGAAGAGCACGCGGCGGATCGCGCGTGCGCGTGGCAACAGGGCCATCTCCGCTGTCGGCCTCTCTCTGACCCTCGCTCCCAGGGCTTGCGTCGGTGCAGGATCCTGCTACGCCCGCTGCCCAGGTTCGTGCTACGAATGGGGTGCATGGCGGGCAAAGACAAGCTGATGAGCTTCGGCGAGCACCTGGCCGAGCTGCGCTCGCGGCTCAAGTGGGCCGCGCTCTCGGTGCTCGTCGCCGTCGCCGTCGCCTACTACTTCGCGGACTTCTTCTTCGTGCTCCTCGCCCAGCCGCTGGTCCACGCCTGGACCGAGGCCGGGCTCGGCACGCCGCGCCTGCACTTCGCGAACCCCATCGAGCCGTTCTTCACCTACATGAAGATCGCGCTCATCGCGGGCATCTTCGGCGCCTCGCCGATGATCTTCTACCAGCTCTGGAAGTTCATCGCGCCGGGGCTCTACAAGAACGAGCGCCGCTACGTCATCCCCTTCGTCGCCATCTCGGCGGCGCTCTTCATCGGCGGCGCCGCCTTCGGCTACTTCGTCGTCTTCCCGGCGGCGTTCCGCTTCTTCCTCGGCTTCGCCCAGACCAACATGGGCGCGATGCAGAAGCTCCTCGGCGGGGCGGTGAAGATCTCCGTCGAGGGCAAGTTCGATCTCACGCCGACGCTGATGATGGGCGAGTACTTCTCGCTGGTCTGGAAGCTGCTCCTCGCCTTCGGGCTGGTCTTCGAGCTGCCCATCGTCATCGTCACGCTGGTCCTCGTCGGGCTGGTGGACTACAAGGGCCTCTGGCGATTCAACCGCTACTTCGTCGTGATCGCCTTCATCATCGGCGCGGTGCTCACGCCGGGGCCTGACGTGATCAGCCAGATCCTCATGTCGCTCCCGCTGGTGGCCCTCTACAACCTGAGCATCCTGATCGCGCTCCTCCTCTTCCGCCGCAAGAAGAAGCGCACCGAGTCCGCGGCGGCGGTCGAGGCGAGCGGCGCGGAGAGCCGCGAGGGGAGCGACGAGGAGCCGGGCGGCTGACCGCCCGCGCTCGGCTCGCTCAGCACCTCCGACGAGACACGCCTGCTTCGCTGCCCGGAGCCTTCGCTGCGCGCTGCGCGCGGCGCGCCTGTGATATAAAGGGCGCGCCACCGGCGAGAAGGAAGTCAGCCAGCCCACGTAGATTGTTTTGGTCGCGGCAGCCACGCACGAGCGCCCGACCTGTGCGGCGCCGCGACAATTCAGCTGCGCCAGGAGAGAGCATGACCCGGACACTCACAGCTATCGGCCTCGCCCTGCTCACCCTCGGCGGGTGCGCCACCCAGACCAGCGGTAACCGTCCCGCCTGGGTGGACAAGGGCGCCAACCTCGATCACCCGGAGTTCCTCTAAG
>JAKLHH010000911.1 GCA_022710245.1 Myxococcota bacterium | reverse complement strand
TGCTCGCGCGGGCCGCGGCGGTCTGGCCGTCGAGCCTCGCCGCCCGCTACCGGCGCGCCCATGTCCTCTGGCAGCTCGGTGATCTCGACGGGGCGGCGCGCGAGTACCGCGACGTGCTGCGGCGCAGCCCCTGCTACTTCGATGCCCCGCACGCGCTGGGGCGGCTCCTCCTGCAGGCCGGGCAGCTGGACGAGGCCGACCGCTGGGCCGCGGCCGCCGTGCGCCTGAGCCCCTACCACGAGCCCTCGCTCGAGCTGGTGGTCGAGCTCGCGCTCCGTCGGGGGCGGCTAGCGGAGGCGGCGCGCGCGGCCGCGGAGCACTTCGCGCACGCGCCCAGCAGTCCCCGTGCTCAGCTCAGCCTGGGCCGCGTCAAGCTCGCGGAGGGCAAGCGCGCGGAGGCGAGGCGCCTCCTCGAGGAGGCTGCGCGCCGAGCGCCGGGCGACAGGGACCTGCGTTACGTGCTACACCAGCTGCGATGAGCTCGCACCTCCTCGATCTCACGCGACCGCTCTCCGCGGGTCTGCCAGTCTGGCCCGGCGACCGTGCCTTCGCCCGTGAGGTCCGCGAGATCCCCTACGGAGAGCGCACCGCCCGCGCCAGCGCGCTGAGCCTCAGCGCGCACGCGGGCACCCACGTCGACGCGCCCTCGCACCTCCCTCCAGGGGAGCCCGGCGCCGTGTCGCGCACCGTCGACGAGCTCCCGCTCGAGGTGCTGGTCGGGCCGGCGCGGGTGGTGGACGCCCGTGGCCACAGCGTCATCGGTCCCGAGCTGATCCACCGCCTCGAGGGCTGCCCGCCGCGCGTGCTGCTCAGGACCGACAACTCCGAGCGCCCCTACCGCCTCGAGGGCTTCGTCGCGCTCACGGGAGAGGCGGCCGACGCGCTGGTGAGCCGCGCCTGCCTCCTCGTCGGCATCGACGGACCCTCGGTCGACCCGCTGGAGAGCGAGGACCTCCCCGCGCACGTACGTCTTCTGGACGCGGGCGTGGTGATCATCGAGGGGCTCGACCTCGGCCGGGCCGAGCCGGGCGACTACGAGCTCCTCTGCCTCCCCCTCGCGCTGGCGGGCGCCGACGGCGCGCCGGCGCGGGTGCTGCTGCGGAGCACCCGGTGAACGACACCTCGCGCCAGGAGACGAGCGACTACTCCCACTGGTACCACGCCGGCAACGTCGGCGACGTCTGGAAGCACTGCGCGCTGGTCGCGCTCCTCGAGGCGCTGCCGCCTGGCGAGCGCTTCTACCTCGAGACGCACGCGGGAACTGGCCGCTACGCGCTCGGCGCCACCGGCGAGTGGACCGAGGGCGCGGGACGTCTGGCGGCGAGCGCAGACGCGTCGCTGCCGCCCGCGGCTGCACGCTACCTCGAGGTGATCGGCGGCCTGGGCTTCCGGCCCGAAGCGGGGCGTCCGGTCGCCTACCCGGGGTCGCCCGCGCTGGCGCTCTCGCTCCTCGGGCCGGCGGATAGCGTGGTGCTCCACGAGCTGGCGGAGCCCGCCCGCGCCTCGCTGGTGGAGGCGGTCGGCGGCGATCCGCGCGTGCGCGTCCAGGCAGGCGACGGGCTCGCCGCGCTGGGCCCCGCGCTGGCGAGGGGCGCGGGCGCCGCCGAGCGGGTGGTCCTCGTCGACCCGCCCTACGTCGCCAAGGAGGAGTGGAGCGCGGTCCCCGACGCGCTCGTCGAGGCTAGCCGCTGTGACCCGGGCGCGCGGCTGCTCCTCTGGTACCCGATCAAGAGCATGACCCGACCCGAGGCGCTGCTCCGTCGCCTGCGCGCCGCCGCGCTCCCGACGGTGGCGCTGGAGCTGATCACCACGCCGCTCGAGCTCAAGCGCAACCGCCTGAACGGGAGCGGCGTGCTCCTCGTCAACGCTCCTCCGGCGACGCTGGCCGCCCTCGCGGCAGCCGCGCCCGCGATCGGCTCGCGCTGCGCCACCCACGAGGGGCGCTGGTGGAGCCGCGCGCTCGGCTGGGGCTGATCACCGGGCGACGCGGCACGCTCTTGCCGCCGGCCCGCTGTCGCGCCATGCTCCCTCTCTGCCGTGCGTGACCCGAGCCGCGACCCCAGCCGCTTCCTGCCCGCCTCGCCCGAGGAACTTGCCCTTCATCGCGGAGCCTCCGCAGGAGGCGAGCAGGGCAACTTGCGGCGGTCTCATCCCGGAGCGGCCGGAGGCCGCGAGGACCCGCAATTCGGGCGAGGCGACGCCGCGCACGCCGAGCGACAGTTGCGTCACCGCGGGCTGACTCGCCCGGACGTCCTCCTCATCTCCGGCGACGCCTACGTCGACCACCCCTCGTTCGGCGCCGCCGTGGTCGGGCGCCTCCTGGAGTCGTTCGGGCTCGTCGTCGCCATCGCCGCGCAGCCCGACTGGCGCGATCCGGACGCGCTCGCCGCGTTTGGCGCGCCTCGCCTCTTCGTCGGCGTCACCGCGGGCAACATGGACTCGATGGTCAACCACCTCACCGCGCACCGGAAGCGGCGCCACGACGACGCCTACTCGCCGGGCGGGAGGCATGGCCTGCGGCCGAACCGCGCCAGCGTCGTCTACTGCCAGCTCGCGCGGCAGGCCTTCCCCGACGCGCTGGTGATCGTCGGCGGGGTGGAGGCCTCGCTCCGCCGCTTCGCGCACTACGACTACTGGGAGGACGCGCTGCGCCGCTCGGTGCTCCTCGACGCCCGCGCCGACCTCCTCGTCCACGGCATGGCGGAGCGCTCCCTGCGCGCCATCGTCGACCGGCTCGCCCCCCTCGGCGAGGTGCGGCAGGGCGACGCGCGGCGCCTGTACGGCCTGCGCGGCACCGCGTTCGTGGTGGGGCGGCGCGAGGCGGCGACGCGCGGGCTCGCCCTCGACGAGGGCGGGGAGCTCCGCTTCGGGGTGCACGGCTGGGCCGAGGATGGCCCCGCGCTCCCCCTCGGCGGCCTCTTCCGCGATCCTCCCGAGCGCGTGAGCTGGCGCGTCCGCCGGCTCCCCTCGCACGACCGCGTGCTCTCCGACCGGCTGCTCCTCGCCGAGGCGACCCGCGCCGTCGAGCGCGCGGCCAACCCTGCCTCGGGCATCGCCTGCGTGCAGCGCCACGGCGAGGCCTTCGTCATCGTGGCGCCTCCCGCCTGGCCGCTCTCCACCGTCGAGCTCGACGCGGTCCACGAGCTGCCGTTCCAGCGCGCGCCGCACCCTCGCTACGAGGAGCCGGTGCCCGCGGCGCAGATGATCGAGACCTCGGTGCAGATCACGCGCGGCTGCTTCGGCGGCTGCAGCTTCTGCGCGATCGCGCTCCACGAGGGCAAGCGCGTGCAGTCGCGCAGCCAGGCCTCGGTGCTGCGCGAGGTCGCGCTCCTCTCCTCGCGGCCCGGCTTCCGCGGCGTCATCTCGGACCTCGGCGGCCCCACCGCCAACACCTGGCGGCTCGGCTGTCGCGAGCCCGAGCGCGAGGCGCGCTGCCTGCGCCCCTCCTGCCTCCACCCGCGCCGCTGCCGCTGCCTGGAGACCGACCTCGGCCCGCTCCGTGGGCTGATGCGAGCGGTGCGCGGCTGCGCCGGCGTGCGGCAGGCCCTGATCGCCTCGGGCCTGCGCCACGACCTCGCGCTCCTCGACCGCGAGTACCTCGCGGACCTCCTCCGACACCACGTGGGCGGGCACCTCCACGTCGCCCCGGAGCACGTCGACTCCGAGGTCCTGCGCCTCGCGCGCAAGCCCTCCTACGAGGTCTTCGAGCGCTTCCGCGAGGAGTTCGAGCGCGCGCGTCGCGCCGCGGGCCTCGAGCGCTACCTCAACCCGTACTTCGTCTCCGGCCTCCCCGGCTCGACGGACGCGCGCATGCGCGAGCTGACGCGGCGGCTCGCCGCCGAGGGCTGGAGGCCGCGTCAGGTGCAGAGCTTCCTCCCCACGCCAGGGACCGTGGCGACGGCGATGTTCCACGCCGGCGTCAACCCCGACCGCCCCGAGGAGGTGGTGCCGATGCCGAGGACGCTGGCGGAGAAGCTGCGGCAGCACGGCCTGTTGACACAGGAGCTCCCGGCCGACGACGGGCGCAGGCCGGCGCGGCGGCGGCCTCGCTCGCGCGGTCGCTCTCGCTGAGC
>JAKLHH010000910.1 GCA_022710245.1 Myxococcota bacterium | reverse complement strand
GCCGAGCGCGGCACCAGCTCGCGCAGGTGCGCGAGCAGATCCGTGCGCACGTCCGGGTCGGCGTTCTCCTGGATGGTGATCCCCGCCGTCGTGTGCGGGGAGAACACCCACGCCATCCCGCTGCGCGCGCCGGACGCCCGCACCGCCTCCTGCACCTCGCGGGTGACGTCGAGCAGCTCCTCGCGGGCCGTCGTGCGAATGGTGATCGTCTTCACTGGATGCGGCATCCCAAACCCCTTGCGTTTGCTGATCCCCCGGGTGAATGTTAGCGTCGCAGTACAGTAGCGGCGCGACGGAAAAAGTCGAGAGCCCTCGCCCTCGCGGCGGACGTCGCCTGACAGGAGAGAGATGCTGCTCTACGCCCTCATCCCCGCCTACAACTGCGCCTCGACCGTCGCCGCCGTGGTCCAGGGGGTGCAGCGGCAGGGGATCGAGGCCCTGGTGGTCGACGACGGCTCCAGCGACGCCACCGCCGAGGCCGCCCGCGCGGCGGGCGCCTGCGCGGTCGTCCGCCACCCGGAGAACCGCGGCAAGGGCCACGCGCTGGTCACCGGCTTCCGCTGGGCGCTCGACCACGGCGCCGACGGCGTCATCACCCTCGACGCCGACGGCCAGCACAGCCCCGAGGACCTGCCCGTCTTCCTCGAGCGCGCCGCCGACGCGGAGCTCCTCATCGGTCGCCGGCGGCGCCACATCAGCACGATGCCGGTCTCGAGCTTCATCGGCAACACCGTCAGCACCTTCTGGATCAGCCTCTTCTGCGGCGAGCACTTCCCCGACCCGCAGTGCGGCTTCCGGCTGTACTCGCGGACCCTCCTCGAGCGGGTGCCGCTCCTCGGGGGCCGCTTCGAGGCCGAGACCGACCTCCTGATCCGCGCCTCGCGGCTCGGCCTGCGCATCGGCTGGGTGCCGATCCAGACCATCTACGCCCGCCTGCGCGGTCCGCGGCCGACGCACTACCGCAACTTCAGCGACACGCTCCGCGTGATCGCCACCGTGCTCGGCTCCACGCGCTTCCCGCGAGCGGGGAGATGACGAGGGCGGCGGCGCCCGCTGCGCTGCTCCTGGCCCTGCTCGTCGGCGCGGCCTGCCCGCCCCCGCCGAGGCCCAGCGTCGCCCTCGACCACCTGGGGCGCGCGATCCCGGTCGCCGACGCCGACACGCTCCTCCGCCGCGTCCTCGAGACCAACGACGGCTACGGCACCCTCGAGACCGTGCACCGCGTGACGATCGAGATCGCGCTCGGCGAGGGGCGGAGCGAGAAGCGGAGCTTCCGCGCGCTCCTCGCCATCCGGCGGCCCGGGCACTTCCGCCTGCACATCCTCGGGCCGATGGGCATCCGGCTGATCGACCTCCTCTACGAGCGCGGCCGCGTGCGGGTGGTGAAGGTGGCGGACGAGCTCGCGCGCTCGAGCCGCCTGCCGGAGATCCTGGACTCGATCGCGGGCGACATCGCCACCATCTACCGGCTCGACCCGCAGCCGCACCCGACCTCGCGCAAGCTGGAGGAGAGCGTCTCGCTCGCCTCGCGCGCGGCGCCGCTCTACGAGCTCCGCGAGTACCAGGGCGCCACCCAGGTCCGCCAGCTCACCATCTTCGCCGCCACCCTGGCCATCTCGCGCGTCGAGGAGCAGGGTCCGGGCGGCGAGCAGCGCACGGTGACCTACGGGGACTACCGCGGCGACGGCAAGCTCGTCATCCCCTGGTCGATCCACCTCTCGAGGGAGGGGAAGGTCTTCTACTGGCTCTCCGTTCAGGTGGAGTCCGCGACAGTTGATCAGAAGCTCGATGACCGGCTATTCATGATCCAAGCGGCGCCGCGCAGGTTGGGCGGTCGCGCGCAGCTGCCGCGACAAGAAGTCGAGCAGGGGAAGGACAAGGGCGCTCGCGCCGCCCCCGAGGGTGCCACCCGTGAAGGCTGAGCGGTTCGGGAACTACTCGCTGCTGCACCGCCTCGGCAAGGGCGGCATGGCGGAGGTCTTCCTCGCCCGCGCGCAGGCGCTCGGCGGCTTCGAGAAGCTGCTGGCGATCAAGCGCCTGCTGCCGCCCTACAACACCGACAAGCAGATCATCTCGATGCTGGGCGACGAGGCCAGGCTCTCCGTCTGGCTGAACCACCCCAACATCGTCCAGGTCCTCGACTTCGGCCGCGTCGGCGCGACCTACTACATCGCGATGGAGTACGTGGAGGGCTGCGACCTCTGCGACCTGATCCGCCCGACGGGCGACAACCCCGGGCGGCCGCTGCCCCTCGCGACCTCCCTCTACGTGATGATCCAGGTCGCCGACGCGCTCGACTACGCGCACCGCCGGCGCAACCGCCGCGGCGAGCACCTCGGCATCATCCACCGCGACGTCAGCCCGCACAACGTGCTCATCTCGCGTGAGGGGCAGGTCAAGCTGGCCGACTTCGGGCTGGCGCGCGCGTCGGTCTCGGTGCACCACAGCCACGCCGGCGTCATCCGCGGCAAGTTCTCCTACATGCCGAAGGAGCAGGCGCGCGGCCGCGAGATCGACCACCGCATCGACCTCTTCGCGGCGGGTGTCACGCTCTACGAGGCGCTCACCGGGGTCAAGCCGTACACCTCGACGACGCTCGCCCAGCAGCTCTACCAGCTCGAGCAGCCAGTGCCGCCGCCGTCGGCGCACCTCGCCGAGATCCCCGAGGAGCTCGACGACATCACCATGCAGGCGATGAGCCCGGAGCCCGAGCAGCGCTACGGGAGCGCCGAGGAGCTCGCCCGCGACCTGCGGGACGCGCTCTCCAAGTACAGCACCTTCAACCAGGAGGCGGAGCGCCTCGCGCAGCTGGTGCGCACGACCGTCGGCAGCGTGCCGCACGCGCCGGTGCCGCTGCCGTTCATGTCGATCAACGACGTGGCGGTGGCGGACGAGAGCCTGATCGGCGAGGCGCTGCAGGCGGTCCAGCGCGCGCAGCAGAGCGTGCCGGCGCCGGCGGCGCCCCCCGACCTGGTCACCACCGACGAGGCGCCCCGGCTCGGCCCCGACACCGACGCGGAGGACGAGGGCGAGACCTCGCAGCTCTACAGCGGCAGCGCGTCCGCCCCGACCGCTGCGCCCGCGCCCGCGCTCCCGTCGACGGACAACTTCGACGCGCTGCGCACGGTGGCGCTCCCGTCGCAGGCCGCCTCCTCCCCGGTGAGCCTGCCGCCCGCGGTGCTCGGCGGACCGGCGCCCGAGGCGGCCGAGCGCGCCTCCGAGCGGCGCGGCGCCGAGCGCGGGTCGGAGCGCCTCGAGCGGGACCGCGTCGCCGCCGAGCGCCCCGCGGAGCGGCTGCGGGGCGAGCGCGACGAGGTCGCGCGCCGCGTGCAGGCCACCGAGCTGCAGCGGGGCCGGGCCGCGCCCCCCATGCCGGAGGACCTCTCCGAGGAGGGCCCGACGACGACCAGCGGCCCGCCCGACCTGGGCCTGCCCGACCCCGGGCCGCGCGCCCCCGGACCACGCGACACCATCGCCGACGAGCCGATGGACGACGCGCGGACGATCCAGCGCAGCCCCGAGGAGGCGCTCGCGGCCTTCCAGCGCGCCCTCGACGATCAGGCCCAGCGGCGGCGTGAGAAGGAGCGCCTGGAGAAGCTCGCGCGCGAGGGGCAGCGCTCGCCGCTCGGGCTGCGGGCGACGATCCTCCTCGGCCTCGGCGGGCTGGTGCTCTTCGGCGGCGGCCTCGGGGTCGGCTGGATCCTGCACGGGCAGCCGCCCGCGCCGAACATCACCTTCACCAAGAAGGCCTGCCCCGAGCCGCGCGCCTGCCCGCCGTGCGGCGTGGCGGCCACGCGGCCGGGGACGCCGACCGACGGCGGGATCGCGCGCACGGCCTCGGGCGAGGCGGGCCCGCCGCCGATCGATGGCAAGCGCCCCGGCGAGAAGAAGCCCGAGCGCAAGGGCACCAAGGGCTACCTGACGGTGACCGCCACCGGCCCGGCGCGCGTCTACATCGACGACCGCACCACCTCGCTGCCGACGCCCGCGCAGCGCGTGCCCCTCTCGCCCGGGGTGCACCGCGTCCGCCTCTTCTCGGAGGTGCACCAGACCTTCTCGGAGACGCGCTGGGTG